>CAYRCG010000129.1:0-5610 GCA_964422685.1 uncultured Syntrophomonas sp.
CCTCCGGCCAATACTACTGCTATCATAGGAAACCTCCGTTTTATCCTGACATTAATTCTATGCCTAAGCCTTTCTTGTTTATTACTTTGTATCAACTTTGCTATCGCTGCATAATTTATATTTATATGAACCGAATGCCACAAATAAGGGTTTTGCCCCGGGATTTGGTTTGCCTTCTTAAACTAGTATGGCTTTTTACAGATGGTTTTATAAGTTAAGGGGATTGGGATTGTTGTCCGTTTAAACCATAAAGCGGCGAGTTGAAATTTTGTTTCTTCGGCAAAAAATGTGTTTGACAGGGGATAAGGGGGAAAGATTCCTCGCAAGCTCGGAACGACAGTGGGCAGCGTTCCCCCTTGTCATCTCCTTGTGTGAACTATAAGTAAAAATTATTTTAAACATTCCTGGGGATATGATATAGTTGATTTGGATTTTAAAGATAGGGGTGTCAGGGATGAAATCCATATACTTAGATAATGCAGCCACTTCTTTTCCCAAACCGGAAGCCGTGTATAAGGCGGTTGATTATTGCCAGCGTCACCTAGGCGCAAATCCAGGCCGCGGCAGTAGCCGGGAAACACTTAAAGCAGCTTCGCTGCTGGCTGATGCCCGGGAAGCGTTGGCAGGTTTATTTAACATCCCGGATAGCACACAGATTGCCTTTTGCCTTAATATAACCGAAGCGATTAATACTGCCCTTAAGGGCATATTAAATCCCGGTGATCATATAATTACCAGCAGTATGGAGCACAATGCGGTGGCACGTCCCCTATATCGAATGGCCCGTAATGGGGTGGAATGGACAACGGTGAAATGCGAAGCCGATGGTAGCCTGGACCCGGAGGAAATACGCCGGGCGATAAGGCCCCAAACGCGGATGATATGCATCCTGCACGCCTCTAACCTTACCGGGACGGTGATGCCGGTCACCGCCATAGGAAAAATAGCCCGGGAAAATGGGATATTGTTTATGCTGGATACGGCGCAAACTGCGGGAGTGTTAAGATTGGATATAGAGGAACAGGGAATCGATATATTAGCCTTTACGGGGCATAAAGGGCTACTAGGCCCGCAAGGAACCGGAGGGATATATCTTCAGCCCGGCATCGATATCAATCCTCTGAAGGAAGGCGGGACTGGGTCATTTTCTGAGGAACTTGAACATCCGGGTTTCATGCCCGACCTTTTGGAAAGCGGTACCCTTAATACCCCGGGTATTGCCGGCCTTCTAGCCGGGGTTAATTATATCCGGGAAACGGGTTTAGAGAAAATAAGAGCACATGAACAGAAACTTACCGGCTTGCTAGTTGACGGATTAAAAGAAATACCCGGGGTTTCGTTGTATGGGCCCGAAGATATAAAAAAAAGGACGGCTGTAGTAGCCTTTAATATAGACGGGATGGATTGCGGTGAGTTAAGTTTGGCGCTGGACTATGAATACGGGATTACAATACGCTCCGGGTTACATTGTGCACCATTGGCACATGAAAGTATAGGAACCTTAGAATCCGGTGCTTGCCGCTTCAGTCCCGGTCTTTTTAACCGCCAAGAGGAAATAGAGGCGGCGATAAAAGCCGTGCATACATTGGCGGGCAGGAATTAATTATTGGGGCGGAGGGTTCCCGCCCCAAAAAGAAACCACCGGCATTTTGCAGGTGATTTCGATTTAGTATAAAAATATAAAACCTAAAACTAAATATATCAAGTTTATATTGAAATATTATTTTAAAATGGGTCCAGGCATCGGGAGCACAGCCCTGCCGAAAGCGGTATTGAGTATTATAGCCGAAGCTACATAGATGCCGCAAATACCGGCAGCTAAAAGGAATACAGCCGCAATAGAACCATAAGAATGATCCATCCATCCGATATCCATAAAGGCTACAAAGAAAACGGCCACATCAAGAAGCAATACAACCAGGCTCATTACTAATGGGGACTGTTTAAGGTATGCCGGAGTCCAAAGAATAAGGGTAATCCAAAGAACCAGCCAGGCCCAGCCATCGATATGGGCGTTCATGGCCCAACCATTCATAGCCGCAAAGTACTTGGTGATAAATTCTAAGCCGCCCACCAGCATAAAGAAAGCCGAGAAAAACAGGAAAACGTTTCCGCCGGTCGTCGCTCCTTCTTTTAACTCAACTACGGCAACAGTAAACTGAACTACGAAGCCACCTAGTAACCAGATTCCCATAAGAGCAATACAACTGTGATCAACTGTCCCCGATAGCACCGCATAAAAAAGAAAACACGCTATTGCTAAGGCTATCAAACCTGCCGGTGCCGGATTTGCCCAACCACCATTCCCTGACATAAAAAACTCCTCCTTTTTTTATTATACTCCTCATTGCCTATATTCCTCTAAAGGAAAGTATTTTAGAAACCACCTCCTTGGGAAGAATTTGCCTTAAGGTATAGAAGAAAAGCCTTCTCCTTGAAGCCAATAATAAAAAATGATGATAGGGTATGGTTGTTGCATGATGTAGGGTGTGATTTGTAGTGTATATGTTGCGAGAAAGAAGCGAGAATGGTAGTTATTGAATAAGATATGCGAATATAAAAAAAGACAGCCCCTATTACTCAAATGTCACGCGGGTAGACTGCCTTCTTTCCAGGGCACTATATACATAGTAAAACTCCTCCCTAGATATCGTCCGAATCGCCTTCCCCGATAAAACTAGTCGCTGGGGAACCTATGGCGATAAAATGGTGCTTTGTCTCTCTCTATAAGATATTCGTGGTGTTATCATTGTATGAAGAACCTGCACAATTTGTCAATAGCATTATCCTGAATTTTAAAAAGATTTGCAATATTCGTCTTTTCGTAGGAAGTTCCAAAAGAAAAGCGAGAAGAAAGTCACTATACCATTTTTTTAGGCTTTCAAATATACTTAGATATAGTTTTTACTTCTTAAGGGGGTTAAGTTTTGTTTCCCCAAAACAGCGAATTAGAAGATTATACTTGTTTAATAGCCGGCGGCAGCCGGGGGATTGGTGCCGCTATCGCCAAGGAGGTAGCTAATAGGGGAGCTAATGTCATTATCAATTACTGTTCCTCGGAGCTGGAGGCTTTACGTCTGACCCGGGATTTAAAAGAAAAAGGGGCCAATGTTTTAGCGATAAAGGCGGATTTGAGCCGGGGTAATGAAGTGGAAAGGATGTTCAAACGCATCGAGAACGAAATAGGGAATGTGAATGCTTTGGTATACAACGCCGGCATATCCCAGAGGGGGCTGCTGATTGATTGCAGCGAAGAGCAATGGGATAGTGTTATGAATATAAATTTAAAAGGGGCATTCCTTTGCTGCCGCCGGGCACTGCCCGCTATGATTAGGGAACGCTTTGGCCGGATAATAAACATTTCTTCGGTGCTGGGGATAAATGGTGCTTCTTATGAAGCTATTTATTCTTCTGCCAAGGGAGGCTTAATCGCCCTTACCCGCTCATTAGCTCAGGAGGTGGGGCCATCAGGAATTACGGTTAATGCTGTCGCTCCTGGGCCGATACTCACAGATATGTTGCAGGGGGAATTGGATGAATCGGAATTGGCGGAATTATGCCGGGAGATACCCGTCGGGCGAATAGGCTCGCCGCAGGATGTTGCCGCTGCTTGCGTCTTCTTGCTGGGGAGGGGGGCCTCCTTCATCAATGGCCATATACTTTCACTCGATGGCGGGTGGAAACCGTAAAACGATTTGGGCTATGGTGATTATAACACCATAACATATCTAAATATCAGCCAAAAGTGGGATAAACTGCCGCCCATTACGAAAAGATGAAAGATTTCGTGAAAACCGAAAATTCGCGAACTAATGCGGGGCCATTTACTAGCATAGATAACAGCCCCCAGTGTATAAAGCACCCCGCCTATAACTAGCCAGCTAATGGCAATAGCCGGAACAACCCGGGTCAGGGGAAATATTGCGACAATGATTAACCAGCCTATTATCAGGTAAAATAGAGTGGAAAGCCAGCGGGGGGCACTAAACCACAGCAGTTTGAGCAATATGCCGGTGAAGGCTAGAATCCATACCGCAACCAACAAGGCGGTTCCCCATTTGCCCTGCAGGGCAATTAAACAGATAGGGGTATAGGTGCCGGCAATAAGGATATAGATCATCATGTGATCAATCCGCCGGAGTATCATGGTGGCTTTTTCCGGGACTAATAGCAGGTGATATACCGCACTGGCACTATATAGAAGAATCAGACTGGCCCCGAAGATAGCCGCTGCCAGTAGGTAGCGAGCCCCGCCGTAATTAGCCGCATGGCGAAGTAGTGCTATTAACCCCCAGACAGATAAAACAGCACCTAATAAGTGGGTAAAGCCGCTGACTGGGTCTTTAAAAGGAAGAGATTTAGTTTTTGGGGGCAGGGGTGTTTCCCCGAAATTATGGAAAACCAACTTTATTCGCACCTCCTATTTTGGCAAAGGTAATTGTACCCTCACTCTATCATAGCTAATATAATTTGTATATTTATCATGGCAGGGTGTCGGCGACGCAGCAAATTTATCTGAACTATTGTTAGAAAGACAAGCATATCTATCGCTTTTTGTTTTGCCGGATTTAGCCGCTCAAAACTGATTCAGGGCAATCAGCACCGGGTCCCATACCGGGCTAAACGGTGGGGAATAAGCCAAATCCATGTCTAACAGGGATTCAACGGTGGCCCGCATAGTAATGGCTACCGCCAACATATCAATGCGCATAGCGGCACCGGCGAAACCTACAATCTGCGCTCCGAGTATGCGTGAACTCGCTTTCTCCGCCACTATTTTCACATGTATGTTCCCGGATACCGGACAATAATGGGCGGCGGTGTGAGATTTGATACGACGGCTTATAAAATCGATGCCTAGTTGTCGGCATTCATCTTCGGATAATCCGGTTCGAGATAATTCCATCTCCATAGCCCGCACTATACCGGTTCCTAATACCCCGGAAAAATGAGCATTACCCCCAGCGGCATTTTCCCCGGCTACCCGACCCTGTTTGTTAGCTGTAGTTCCCATAGGGATATAGGCTTCCTGATCGGAAACCAGATGCCGGGTAGTGGCGCAATCACCCGCGGCGAAGATCCCGGGCAAATTAGTTTCCATCCTTTCGTTCACCCGGATAGCATTCCTTATCCCTGGTTCTACGCCGGCTGCAACCGCTATCTCGGAATTAGGAATAACCCCTATGGACAGAAGGGCAAAATCTACTGGTAAATTTCCTCTGTCAGTGATAGCCTCCCTAACCCTAGTGTCCCCGGCGAAACCGACTAGGTTTTCTGAGGTCCGAACTTCCACCCCGCGGGATTGCAAATAGGAAGTCAATATAAGGGCCATATCCTCGTCCATGTTGGGCAGCAAATGGGTGGAGCGCTCCAATAGAATGACTTCACAACCGTATTCCAGAAGGTTTTCCACCATTTCCAGGCCGATGTAGCCTCCGCCAACTATTAAGGCTTTTTTGGGCTTATGCTGGTTAAGATAAGTCTTGATAGCTTGGCTATCCTGAATGGTGCGGAGCGCGAAAACGCCGTCTAAATCAACTGCTTCTAGATTAGGTATAAAGGGACGGGCCCCGGTACAGATTAGCAACCGGTCATAACTTTCTTCGGATA
>CAYRCG010000130.1:0-1287 GCA_964422685.1 uncultured Syntrophomonas sp.
CGTACAGCATCAGTAATAGGCTCGTTCAGGTCATCACCTTCTACCAGCACGGAATATAGCCCGGTAATAGTACCCTTTTCCGAAGTCCCGGCCCTCTCCAAAAGCTTGGGCAGGAGAGCAAATACCGAAGGGGTATAACCCCGCGTGGCCGGAGGTTCGCCTATAGCCAGGCCCACCTCGCGCTGGGCCAAGGCAAAACGGGTTACGGAATCCATCAATAAAAGGACATCTTTGCCCTGGTCACGAAAATATTCGGCAATACTAGTGGCCACAAAGGCCCCCTTTAATCTGACCAATGCCGGTTGATCTGATGTCGCCACTACTACCACAGATTTTGCCAGCCCCTCTTCTCCCAGGTCCCGTTCCAGGAATTCCCGAACTTCCCGGCCCCGTTCCCCGATAAGGGCTATAACATTGATATCTGCTTCCGTATTGCGGGCAATCATCCCGATCAAGGTGCTTTTACCCACCCCGCTTCCGGCCAGTATTCCCATCCTTTGGCCCTTACCTATGCTGAGCAGTCCGTCTATAGCTTTTACCCCTACCTGTAAAATCTCGGTTATGCGTTTTCTTTTTAAAGGGCTGGGGGGGCGATTTGCTACCGGATAGGTGGTCTCGGACTTTAGTCTGCCTTTATCATCCATCGGCTCTCCTAAGCCGTTGAGAACCCGTCCCACCAGTTCCATTCCTACTTGAACCCTTAGGGTGGTACCACTAGCCAATAATTCGCTGCCCGGACCTATACCTTCGAGGTCACCCAGGGGCATCAGCAATATCTTCCTATCCCTAAAACCGACCACTTCCGCAGGAATAAGTTGGCGGTCGGCATAGTTGCTTTGCAGAAAACATAGTTCCCCCATCCTTACCCGGGGACCGGTGGCTTCAATAGTTAGTCCTACAGCTTGGGAGATCCGGCCTTTTAGTTGGCAGGTAGTAGTCTTTTCCAATGCTTCTAAGTATTTTTCCAATGGAAGTGCCGCAGTCTTACTCATCGGGTGCCACATCCTGAATAGTCTTTTCCACCCCGGCAATCCTGGTGGAAAGACGAGCATCAACCGAGCCGGCATCGCTTTCCAGGGTGCACCCGCCCGCCTGTATGCGTTTGTCACCCACCACTTCTATAGAAATACCATTATTTCCGATATCGTTAAAAGATTCGCTTTGCATTGCTTCCAAGACCTTATCTATTTCCCGAGGGTTGACATAAGCGGTAACGTTCTGGGGATTATCCAGGTAGCTCAGGCCTTCCCGGAGGATATTTATAATAACCCGGGGGTTAGTTTCCAA
>CAYRCG010000130.1:1387-5590 GCA_964422685.1 uncultured Syntrophomonas sp.
GCCTGTTGCCGGATTACTTCCGCCTCTTCCCGGGATTCAGCTATCAATGTCCTCGCTTCCTCCCGAATCCCTTCCAGCATAGCCCGTATTTTGTTTTCGTTATCTTTAACTATCTTGTCTGCATCCTGCCGTAGTTGTTCCAATTCCAAACTCTTCGCTACTATCTCATCTTCTAGCAAGTCAACCTGGTTGATTTCTTCCTCCAGTGCTAATCTTTCTGTTTCTTCTCGTTTTTTAGATTCGTAGACAGCAGTAAGGTCTATTACTTTAGGCTGGAATAAAAATAAATCGTTGCCCTTGATTACTCTAGACAATTACCTCATCCCCTCCGCCGCGGGCCACCACTATTTCACCGGCATCCTCCAAACGACGAATTATATTAACTATGCGTTGCTGGGCCTCTTCTACATCCCGCAACCTTACCGGTCCCATAAATTCGATATCCTCTTGCAGCATCTCCGAAGCCCGGCTGGACATATTATGATAAATCTTCTGGGACACTTCATTGGAAGCACCTTTCAAAGCTAGTGCCAGATCCTGTGATTCCACTTCCCGCAATACCCTTTGTACTGAGCGATCGTCTATCATGACAATATCCTCGAATACGAACATAAGCTTCTTGATCTCTTCTGCCAACTCCGGATCCTGTACCTCCAAGGTTTCCATTATAGTCTTTTCCGTACCTCTATCAACTCGATTAATAATCTCCACTACCGCCTTGACTCCGCCGGCAGCAGTAAGCTCCTGCGGAGCTATAGAGGATAATTTGCGCTCCAGAATTCTTTCTACTTCTTTAATAATTTCGGGCGATGTGGTATCCATTATAGCTATCCGTTTAGCTACCTCCGCCTGCCGGTCCGGGGGGAGGGCCCCCAGAATTACCGAGGCCTTCTCTGCTTCCAAATATGCCAATATCAATGCAATAGTCTGCGGATGCTCGGATTGGATAAAGTTTAGTAGATGGGAGGGTTCGGTTTTGCGAATAAAATCAAAAGGACGAACCTGCAGGGAAGAAGATATCCTCCCGATAATCTCCATAGTCTTTTCAGCGCCATAGGCCTTTTCCAGTACTTCTTTGGCATAGTTTATTCCACCTTGGCCGATGAACTGGCTAGCCAGACACATTTCATAGAATTCGCGATATATTTCGTCCATTTTTTCCGTAGGGACCTTACGGACATTAGCAATTTCCAAAGTTAATTGTTCAATATCCTCTTCATTCATGTGTTGAAATAATTGGGCGGATTTTTCCGGACCTAAAAATATCAGAAAATTTGCCGCCTTTTGCTTCCCGCTTAAAACAGTTTTAGTTGCCAGTTGCGAACACCCCTACTCCTGTGCCAGCCAGGCTTTCAATACCTGAGCGGCAGTCTCCGGACTCTCGTTGATAATCCGGTCAATTTCTTCCCTAATCTTGCGTCTTTCTTTTTCTTCCGGACTCAAGCCGGCATCTATCAGATCTTCTAGTTTTATTTCCTCCTGTACCAGTTCGTCAATAGCGGCCATTTCTTCTGCAGCTTCCTCTTCGGCTCGCCTTCTTGCCCTTTGCTTGCCTAACCACCAAAGCAGGATAATTATTATAACGATAAGAAAAGCAAACAGCCATGGCATTACAGGGGATTTAGTAATCTTGTCCAAGGCCCCTGAAGTAACCTCGGCCTGGGGCTCCGTATAAAAATCGACAAAGGCAATAGAGATGTTATCTTCCAGTCGCACATTTTCGTCTTTGCGGTTCTCCCTTAGACCGCAAGCAGTTGCAACTATATTGCGTATAGTGGCTATTTTTTCTTCTTCGCTTTCCCCTAATTTCAAGGGTTCCGTTGCCCGGTCATTGACCAATACCGCTACCGTTAAATAATCATATTTAACATCGCCCTGGGCAACTCTGGTTAATTTTTCGCTTTTGTTTATTTCATAATTCCTGATTTTGCTGCTTTTATCATAGGTGGATACCCCGCCTCCGGCTTCGGCTTCCTGGTACTGGGGGATATTAGTATCTGTTCCCGGTACACCTACCACCGGTTGGGTAGTATCGGTTCCGGATTCCTTTTTAATTTCTTCGCTTCTTATGAAAGGACCCGCGTCATCGTGGGAATACAGTTCATCTTTCTGTTCTTTATTGTCAAAATCTAATTCCACATTAACCCGTACCACCGAATTGTTTTGACCCAGACTCTTGTCCAGCATACTCTGTATAGCGTCTTGTTTTTCCTTTTCATACTGTCTTTTTATAGCCATCTGCCATTTTACTTGTTCACTAATATCTCCATCTACACTAGGTAAATTATCTGAAACCAAGTTACCGTGCTGATCGACGATAACTACATTTTCCAAGGTGAGCTTATCCACACTATTGGCTACCAGGTTGATTATGCCCTGTATTTCCTTGGGGGAAAGCTTTTCATCCTCTCTGGTGTTGATTACTACCGAAGCTTTAGGCGACTCCTCATTATCAGAAAATAGCGCCGGTTCAGGCAGGGCCAGGTTTACTTTAGCTGCCTTCACTTTGTCTAAGCTCTGTATACTACGGGCCAATTCCCCTTGCAAAGCTACCTGGTATTTAACCTTTTTATCACTTTGCGTTTCCCCGAATTTGCTTTCCTGGAACAACTCGAAACCGGTTTCCCCCCGGGGGAGATTCTCACCGGCTAGGGTGAGGCGAGTTTTATCCTTCAGGGCGGGAGGTACCATTATAGTAGTGCCGCCATTTTCTAATTTGTAAGGCACCTTACCTTCATCAAGCCTAGTTATTATCTGAGAAGCATCCTTCTTATCTAATTCGCTATATAGTACTTCATAGCTCGAACTCGGGGAATTGCTAAGCAATAAAAATATCACCGCTGCCAAGACCAGCAATACTCCGCCGCCGGCAAGAACTTTATGGTTTAAACTCATTTCCTCCCAATAGCTGTTTGCCCGCCCCGCTAATTCTTTTAGCTTCTCCCTATACTTTTCCATAAGCCAACTCCCCAAAAGCAACTACATTTGCATGCGCATTATTTCTTGATAGGCCTCTATTACCTTGTTCCTGATTTCTAAAGTCAATTGCAGGGCTAGGTTCGCTTTTTCGTAAGCCAACATAGTATTATGCAAATAGCTCTCATCACCCAGGGCTAATTTTTCCGCACCGGATGCAGCTTCTTTTTGCAGTACATCTACCTCCTGCAAGGCTTCCTTCAGATAGTGGAAAAAGCCACCTTCTTTATTTACTGCCGGATCTTGCATGGTTGCCGGTGTCCGGCCCAAGTTAATCCCCGCCAGTGGGATGCTATCCAAGCCGCTTATTTTCATTTAATCCCCCTACCTTCCGATATCCATGGCCCTCATGGCCATGCTTTTAGTGGCTTCTATCACTTGGGCATTTGCTTCATAGGCGCGGGTGGCGGATATCATGTTTATCATCTCTTCAACAATGTTTACATTAGGGTAGTTTACATAGCCTTCATTATCCGCTTCCGGATGTGATGGCTCATAAACCCGGCGATAAGGCATTTCGTTTTCATTTATCTCCCTAATCTGTCTTACCCTTACCCCTGAATTAGCTGCATCAAAGGCCTGACTTTTCTCTTCAAGGAGTTTCTGGAAGCGTTTCTTAGGGGCTGTAGCATTACGGGCTTCGAAAACCACTACTTGCCTGCGGTAAGGACCGGGTCGATTGTCTACCCGGGTGGTTTCCACGTTAGCCATGTTACTGGCTATAGTATCTAAACGCAAACGCTGAGCGGTAAGGCCTGAGGCACTGATATCTATGCTATTCAAGAATCCCACTAAAAACTACCCCTTTCCGGTAATAGCCATCCGCAACAATCTAAGCTCGTTGTTCATGCTGCGGCCGACTGCATCATAATTGATGCTGTTCTTTTTCATCTTGGCCATCTCGTTGTCAATGTCTACATTATTCTCATCATTGCGGAAAGAAAGCTCCGAAAGAACGCGCACCTCGGGTCCGGCATCTGGGGCATTCCCCCGGATAGGTATATGCCGTCTATCGCTTAGGGTCAGCTCTAAGTGGGTGCTGTTTCCTTCTAGGGCTTTCTTCATCTTTTCTTCAAAAATAACCTCTCTTCTTTTAAACCCCGGGGTATTAACATTGGCGATGTTATCGGCGATAACATCGTTACGCAGCACTCCCACATCCATAGCTTTATTAAGCAGGATTTGTGTCTTGGATTCCAGAATCTTTTCCAGCATAGCATCACCCCT
>CAYRCG010000131.1:0-5524 GCA_964422685.1 uncultured Syntrophomonas sp.
CTTATGCCACATCCTACCGAAGCTTCGCCCATGAATCCTATACCTTCTGCATAGAGCGGGCAATGGATATATTAGCAGGGAAATGCTCGCTCGATCCCTTGGAGTTCCGGATTCGCAATGCCATCCGCCCGGGCAGCCTGACCCCGTCACAGGTGGAGTGCACAAGCAGCCTCACGGGGGACCTGGTGCAATGCCTGAACGATATTAAACCCTTATCCGAATGGGACGGAGGCAACCCAACTTTGATTAAGGAAGATACGGTATCCGCTAAAGGTGTCGCCTGTCTCTGGAAGACCGCCAATCCCCCCACTGACGCCATATCGGGCGCCTTGATCACATTTAATCCCGATGGCAGTCTTAACCTGCATACCGGGGCGGTCGAAATGGGCTCAAACGGGAAAACCCATTTATCCCAGATGGTAGCCGAGAGATTAAAAATAGACAGCGATCAGGTACGAGTTGTAATGCCGGTGGATACCCGCACCGCCCCCGAACATTGGAAAACCGTGGCCAGCCTTACCCAGTATATGGCGGGACATGCCGTTGTGCAGGCGGTGGATGATCTGCTGGAACAGCTGCGCCATAATGGTTCCCTGGCTCTGGGCTGTCCCGCGGAAGAAATCGAAGTTGCCCATGGCCGCATATTTTCAAAAAAAAATCCGGGACAATTCATTGCTTTTGAAAATATTGTCCAAGGATTTAAGTCACCCACTGGGGAATCACTGGGGGAACCGGCTATAGGACGGGGCGGATTTATGTTAAAGGGGCTCAGTATGCTGGATAAGGATACGGGAAAGGGAAAAACCGGCCCCCAATGGACATTAGCTGCGCAGGTAGTCGAGGTGGAGGCAGACTTAAAGACCTGTACTTATCGCTTAATCAACGCTTCCACTGTGATCGATATCGGTAAAGCCGTCAATCCGGAATCCGCAAGGGCTATGATAGCCGGGGGTATGGCCATGGGTCTCAGCATGGCTAGCCGCGAGGCCTACACATACAATGAAATGGGCATCCTGAATTCTCCCAGCCTGCGCAGCTATAAGCTCATGCATATCGGGCAGGAACCGGATTATCGGGTAGGCTTTGTAGAAACCCCGGATACATCAGCACCTTATGGAGTACGCAGCTATTCGGAACACGGCATTATTGCCATGCCCGCCGCACTCGGCAACGCGCTTTCAGCGGCATTCGGAAGGCAACTAGTCACACTGCCCCTCACCCCGGAAACTATTTGGCGCGCACTGCGGGAGGGGGAAGCATAATGATAGCCTTTGATTTCATTTATTGCCGGCCATATTCCCTTAAGGAAGCGGTAGATGCATATGCAGAGCTGCATAAGGAAGGGAAGAAAACTATTTACTATTCCGGGGGCAGTGAAATTATCACTATGTGCCGCCGGGGTGATATCCGGCCGGAAGCCGTAATTGATATAAAAAACATACCGGAGTGTAAGTTATTATCACTTGATAATCAGGAATTACATATCGGTTCGGCATGTACTTTAAAGCAAATCAGTCAATCTGATCTTTTCCCCTTGTTGAGACTGGCCTGCGGCAGAATCGCGGATCACAGCAACCAATGCAGGATTACTCTGGGAGGCAATCTTTGCGGCAGCATTATTTACCGGGAGACCTCCCTGCCCTTACTGCTGGCAGATGCCGGTGTCACACTTTGCGGGCCCGAAGGGGAGCGCAGCACATCCTTGCAAAGTGTTTTTAACGAGCGGATGCGGCTGGGACCGGGAGAAATGATTGTGCAGCTGCATATCCCGGCTTGGGCATTATCCGCCCGCTATGCACATATAAAAAAGACCGCCAATGAAAAGATAGACTATCCGCTAATTAGCATCGCGGCCCTCTGGAAGAATGATTATATGCGGATAGCCTTTTCCGGCGTTTGCTCCTACCCCTTTCGCAGCAAAAATATCGAGTCTGTTTTAAACTCCGGACTTGGCAACTGCGGCGAAAGGGCGGATAAAGCTCTTGGGATTTTGCCGGAGGCAATAATAGATGATGCCAAAGCTTCCGGTGATTACCGTCTATTTGTACTAAAAAACACTTTACAAAAACTTTTAGAGGATGAAGAAAATGCTACGATATGAGGGCAAAGTCTTAATATCCTTAAATATAAATGGGGAAAAACACGAACTAGCCGTGCGGCCTTCCGATATCTTAATCGATACGCTTAGGGAAAAACTCGGATTGACTGCCGCAAAATCTAGCTGCTTAAACGGCGATTGCGGAGCTTGTACGGTAATGATCGATGGCTGGCCGGTAAAGTCCTGTCTTATGCTATCTGTCGAGGCAGAAGGGCATAAGATACTAACAGTAGAAGGACTTGAGGGCAAGGCCGCGGTGCAAAAAGCCTTCGTAGATGCAGACGCTTTTCAATGCGGTTATTGCACACCGGGTTTTTTGATGGTATGCCATGCCCTCAAGACCCAAAACCCCAATCAGCCAAGTGAGGAGATAATTGAAGAATGGCTGCAATCAAATATTTGCCGCTGTACCAGCTATAAGGAAATACGCCAGGCGGTTCATCAAATGTATGCATCACCATGATTTGCAATTATTTGTCCTTTGCCCGTACTTCTGCTTCACTCCAGGAAGCGGAATATCAGCATAACACCGCCGGAGCTATCCCGGGACTCACCTTTGAATTCAGCCAGCGAGGTTTTCATCTTCTCCAATATTTTATCCAGTTCATGTTCCTGTTTTATGATTTCGTTTAAATTAATAGTAATATAGGCATCCGAGAATTCATCGCCATGTTCGTTTTTCGTTTTGGCGACGCCTGATGTGTAAAGCATCAGCATATCCCCTTGCATGAAGCTGATATGATTCTGATGGAAATTCATGTTCTCCATATTAGCCAAAGCAAAGCTCTTTTGTTCGCTCACTTCTTCGAAGCTAGCGCCTGCCCGCTTGACAATAATAGTGGTA
Source organism: uncultured Syntrophomonas sp. (assembly GCA_964422685.1). Classification (GTDB taxonomy): domain Bacteria; phylum Bacillota; class Syntrophomonadia; order Syntrophomonadales; family Syntrophomonadaceae; genus Syntrophomonas. Next base: position 2,943 of record CAYRCG010000131.1, read on the forward strand.
AGACCTGCGTTAACATAATGCATTTCGCTGGTTCTAATGTCAATAATGCCGACAAATGCGGATACAGTTAATCCCTCCGTATTATTCTGGCTAAGCTGGTTATTAGCTTCCAAAACTATCCGGTAGGGCTGATAGCCCAAGCGGGCAAAACTGCGAATATTGGCCGCCGCCAATATTGCAAAAAGCATAGCGGGTACACCGTGACCCGTGGCTTCGCCCACTACTATACAGAAATGATGTTTGTCTATAAAAAAGAAATCATAAAAATGCCCGTCCCCTCCCGGGGAAGTCCTGGCGGCGTAAATATCAAATTCAGAACGATTAGGATAAGCCGGGAAAATCGTGGGGAACATATTGTTCTGAATCTGATTGGCTACATCCAATTCCGCCCCCATCCGTTCCTTTTCCGCCGATATAGCAGCCAGATTAAGCATATAGTTTTTCATTTCGCTTGTCATATAATTAAGGCTGTTAGCCAGCAATTCGATTTCGTCCCTGGTTTGGACAGAAACCTCCTTAAAGGAAAGCTGGGAGGGATCGACCGCCTCATAACTCTGCTGCACAAAATCATTGGCACTTTCGGCGATGCGCTTTATAGGTGAGATAACAGATCTGTTCATAATGCTTATAAACACAAATAGGAACAAGAGCAAAAGGCCGAGACTTCCCAAAGCGACGGTAATTAGATATGAACGCATGTTTTCATGAATCAAATCCATAGAAACATCCATCGCCACAACACAAATACCGTTTCCATCGGCATCCATTACCGGCAAATAACCCGTCATCATATAGCCGTATTCGCTGTCATTGATATGGAAGCGAGTTGTGGTTTTGCTCCTATCGTCTCTCAGACTATTATAGAATAGCCCGGTCATTATATCATCGAAATCTCCTTTGCCACAGGGATCCCCGAGTGTCTTAATTGTTTCCGCTTCTTCCCGCAGTTCCTTTTTCGTATAGGCATTGAGAGCATAAGCCATTTGGTGCTTATCTTTCATATCGGGGAAATAAACTGCATAAACAAATTCCATCTCGGAATTTTCTTTGACCGTGTTTAGGGCCGTCTGCGTTCTTTCATAACCAGCAGACTTTTGCCGGTTTTCAATAGAGGCACGCATATCATCCCCGTCAATATCACTTACTGCTACCCTGATAATCGAATCGGTATAAACCTGATACCGCTCCAGCAGGCTTCCCTTATAGGTGTTATATCCCAGCCAAGCTATTATTACGCTCAGAATAGTAGTAAAAACAACACAACAAATTATTATTTTAGTACTTAGTCTTTTTTGTCTGGCTTCCGACATATATAACTCCCCCTACAAGGTGATTCCCTACATACCAGGACTAATCTTTTCGCTTTTTTTGGAAGCGCGGCGGCTAAAGGCAAATAAGCCGTTCATGCCGGTAAAAATCGTCACCAGTTTCGCCATGCCGGCGAGAAAACCAGTCGAAACAATCGTTGCCAAAAGCATAGGCCCTAATGATTCCCCCAAGCTATCCACGAAGTTATATATACCCATGGAGCGATTTTTACCATAGGCATTAGCTTCCACACTGTTGGCAAAGTACCCCATCCTGGAAGGCGCCCCAAAGCTGTTGGCAATACCGATCATAATCAGGGAAAGAATCAGCATGGGAATCGTCATATGCAGCGCAAACATAATAAGAGCTAGATAGGTGATAAAACTTGATAAATAGATAGTGTTATCCTTTATCTTCCTGCCCAGGTAACCGGTTAGGGCTACGCTAAGGTATACACTGCAGAGGGAACTGAGCATGATCAACATACAGGATTCACTTTCAGCCAGACCCTGTCCATGGGCATAAATCGGAACATAGAAGTAGATAAAAGCACTCATTACTATATAAGGAACCTGAATTAAGGCCATAAAACTCAAAACATTTTTGTTAAGTATAAACTGTTTAAGAGTCAATGAGCCATGCCCGCTTACATCCCGGTCCTGGACAAAAACCAAGCTTTTACCCAGAAATAGAATAGCAAGCGCTACTAACAACCAAGCGCCGGTAGAAGCAAGAAATACATTACTTTGTCCCAGATTTTCGGCCAGGGCGGCGCCGAACATCATTCCGCAGCTGATACCGGAAAGACTGGCTGCACTGAAAATAGAAAAACCGTAACCACTTTCTTCATCGATATCGGATGAAGCTGAAGCCAATAACATATGAATAGCGTTGGTGATAATACCCGCCCCTATGCCATTGAGAGCTAGTCCCAAGACTATCATGCCGTAATTTTGGGCCAAGGCCAAGGTTAAATCACCGCACAAAGCAATACAAGCACTAATTACCGCTACTGTCCTAAATCTATGTTTGTTCAGCAAGGGTGCACAGAAAAGCGAGGTAATAGCCAAAAAGACTAAATTGACTGACATAGGAATGGATACAATCATTTCCCTGGGTATGCCGATGTCTGTAGCTACGAATTTCAAAATATATATCGGCAGGAAGGAAGTAGCCATATTAAAAGCTAAGAAGGTAATAAAAGCCAATAAGCGAATGATATGAAGCGGAATCGCTTGTACGCCCATATGAATCAGGTCTTTGTACCTGCTGCG
>CAYRCG010000132.1:0-5474 GCA_964422685.1 uncultured Syntrophomonas sp.
CCTACGGTCAGCATAGGCAACTCTAAGCACAGCAGGTGGATACGATGTGCGGTGAGCTCATCTTCCTTCACTCCGGACAGCCATAAGGCCAGCCAGAATTCCTTTTCTATATATTTGATGATAGTAAGAAGCAGCAGGTCCCGCTTTTTACCTGTATCTTCATCATCGCCCAAAGCTTCGTTTTGATCCATGTTAATAAAACAGGGAACCGACCCGCTAAGCATATATTCAAGGTAAATTTTATCCAGCAATTGTTCTAGGGAGCTATGGTTGCGGAGTTTTAGTTTCGCACAATCGATAAAAATAAGGTTAAATCCCAGGGCTTGGGCAGCGTGTTTGAGCATATGCTTTTTGCCTATACCATTTTGTCCGTACAGGTTTAAAACATTCCCCAGCCGTTCACCGTTATAAATGATATTTTCCATATAACTCAGTATTCGGTAATATTCATCATGTCGGATATGAATACCTTCTATGCGCTCACTCTTGTCAAAGAAAGCCGTAAATTCTGCAACTTCCTGATCAATTCGATTCACACCGAATATAAAAGAGCTGACACGACGGCTGAGGATTATTTTATCCGCCAACCCAGGTTCATTGTGACCCCCTGTAGCATTCTCCGCAAGAAACCTGAAAAAATTACCCTCACCTTTTAGGCTGCGGCCAATATGGTAATCCTCCAGATGAAAAAACATCTTAAATAGCTTTATGGCAAGGCCCTTAGTCGGCTGTTTTTCTTTTATATTGTTGTGAAGAAAGGCATAGATTGATTCGTATTTTCTATCAAAAGCTGAGGATATAGATAAAAGCAGTAAAAATCTTTCGAAGTTATTGAGGTGAAACTTATTAGCCAGTACTTTTGCCTTAGGGGTGAAACCCGCTGCAAGAGTAGCCTTAAGCCTTAGTTCGATATGATGGCAAGCTATTTCAACCTGCCTTTTAATATCCGCTGAAACCCCTTTTGGGCGTTCTTCCAAACGATACGATAAAAGAGCATCAACGATTTCAGCAGGTGAAATAGACAATCCGCGCAGGTGAACATCAGCAACATTCAATGGCGCGCTATCCTTATTCATCCCCTTATACGCACAGGCTACATTCAGAATAATGTCCAGAAAGGATAGCAAATCCTGCATATATTCCCGATCATCGCTGTATGGTGAATTCTTATAATTAATGTCGAAATAGCCGGGATATAGCTTATCTACCTCCATGGAATTCCCCCTGAATAAAGATGAATATAATGGTATATGTTATCTTACAACAGCACTATAAACAAATTTATAACCCATTGCAAATCCATCAAAGGGGGTGCCTGAAAATTTTTATATTACTAATACTTTTTCTGCATTCAGCAGAACCTCAGTTGCATTATACATATTGGTAATCTCACCGACCCGAAGTTTTTCTATTAATGAAAAATAATCCAGGCAGGTTCCGCAGCATAATATCCTGACCCCTTGGTCCTCTAGTTCCCGCAAATAATCTAATGCCAGGGATCCCTCTATACTTAAATAAACGCCTCCGTTCATGAATATGAGGTGGCTTATCCGCGAAGCCGATTCGGTCAATGTATAAAGAAAACTTTTCATTAAAGCAGCCCCTAATTCATCGCTGCCTTCACCTAGGAATTGCGATTTGACCAAGACCGCGGTGTTTCGGGCGGTAACTTCGGCTGTATTCGAAACGGCTGTTTCTTTATACATATGGATATGCTGTTCTGAATCCAAGTCCTCAACCGTAAAACTGTAACCTTGGCTTTTAGCTAGTTTGCAGACATTCTCCAGCGAGGTAGGGTTGTCTACCAGGGTTGTTATTTTCCCGCTATCTTTTTCATCCATGACCCGTTTAGTGAGGATAACGGGATGCGGGCAAGAAAGACCCCGGGCGTCGACTGTCTTATCCAAAATTTTCACCCTTTCGTTGTAAGATCTGATTTCTCTAATTTCGCCAGTATTTGATTTAAGTCCAGCGAATAAGTCCTGGCGACGTCTTCCAATGAATCAAACAGGTTGCTGCATAGTAAACAACAACCCGCTTCTTCATCGTACTGACGGATGATTTCTTCCGCTCGCGGGATTGTCTCTACAATCTCTAACAAATTCATTTTGGCGGTTATTGCAGTCACTTTTGCTCCTCCGTTTATTTGATCAGCACAACATTTATAGCTTTGATCAGGGCAGTGACATTGTTGCCCACTTTGAAACCGGCTTCTTTCAGCGATTCCGTCGTCATCACTGACGTAATCTGGCTCTCTCCTGCTTGAATAGCTACCTCTGACATAATGTCACCTTCTTTAATTTCCAGGATGGTTCCTGCTAATTTGTTTCGGACTCCTGCTTTCATCCTCGTAGACCCCCCTTTTTATCAACAATTACATATCGTTATCGGTTTCCTGGGCATGTAGACTTGCGAAATCAAGTGCCGCGATATTGCCATTTTTTCTTCGGTAAAGAAACAATTTTAAGAATCTGAATATTGTTATCTATAATGACTTGATTAATCAGCGGCAGATCATTTTCATCCACGATTAAGGAAATACCGCAGCTTTTACTGGCCTCGCGCGGCGTTGGAGAAATCATGCTTTTGATTTCCAAGCCGTCCAGTTCTCTCTTTAAGTGCAAACCCGCATGATGATTGGGGAATAACACATAGTAATCATTGTTATCGCCACTATCCAGTTAAAATACCTACTTTCTTAGCATCTCCAGAAAAGCTTCTACTCTAGTCCGAAGTTGTTCAAAATCCTGTTCGCTGTAATCGGTCTCAATGTGCAAAACCGGCAGGTTACGCTCAGTCATAGCCTGTTTTACGAGATAGCTTTCAGTAGAATAAAGATTACAGAATTGAAGATTGGTATCAATGATTCCATCTACTTTGTATTCTTCACTCAGACGGATAATATCATCTACCCTAGCAGAATTCGGAGTGAAACAGGCACAATTGGTCTTCATATATCTTTCGGCAAGTGCCCTAATCTGGTCTTCTAAGGTAATTGTCGACTCATCAACCAGGTTTTCAAAATAACGGGTACCGGTACAAAGCTCTTCGACCACAACCGCGGCACCGAGACTTTCTACTATATGATGCAGTTTCCAATTGGGTATGGCCATAGGTGTACCGCTTATCAATATACGCACTGCTTCATTCGGGAATACCCCGAAACCATTTTCGATCCGTTGCTCCAACTCATCGGCCAGATTATTAGCCATCTGAGCCGCCCGCGCGGGATCGTCATAGAAGTTAATCTGTGTAACCAAAAGAGCGTCTTTGCCGCTGATAGGCACCGGCGAAGCTTTTCTGGCGTTGTAAACTCGCTGTAAGGCTTTGCGTTTACGATTTATCAGTTTAATGGCTTCCCCTAACGATTCGGCAGTAATTTTTTTGCCGCTTACCTTTTCTACCACTACGATAAATTCTTTAATTTCGTTTTCAAAGGAATCAATATCCCTTTCCCGTTTCATATTCGGGATATCAATGATATGCAAAGGCACCTCGTCCGCCAGTATCTCCCAAGCCTTCTTTTTCCCATCGCAGGTATTCTCGGCCACATACATATCAGGAATCAAAAAGAAGGGACAGGTCATATCCAGCCTTGCCCCTACCGAAGCTTTGATGAGCGGACAGGTATTAGCCGGCAATACTTTTTCTCCGCCGGATACCCAGAACTGTGATCCACCACAAAGTCCCGCCGCAATTCCGCCAGCCGCAAAGACCACCTCATCGGGAACATATACGCAGAAGGTTCCGAACACCTTCCCTCCTTCTTTTTGATGTTGAAGCATCTCTGCCGGTCTGACCCCATGAATTTCGGATACCACAAAATCGTAGAAATCCATACCCTTCGGGCGATCTTGCTGAGCAAGGTAAATTCCGCCGAAAGCTTCGGGTAAAACCTCACAAAGGACATCATGTTTTTCTAAATCCATTCCCAGATCAGTCCACATTTGCCGGTAATCAGCCACTTATAATTCCTCCCTTTAATCTGTTATTGATTCCGTTGCAAAAAGTAATATTTATGCAACCCTATGCTACAAGAAGGGGTTTTTACAGTAGAATCATTATTACAATAATTATTTGCCCCTCGCCATATTTCGCCCGGCCTTGCTAACCCTTTTCTAAAGCTAAAACAGCCGCACCCAAAGCACCCGTGTATTGACATACTTCCGGCACTGTAATATCGGCTCCGATTTCCTCCTCTAATGCGCGCTTGACCCCCGGGTTTATTGCTACTCCACCGGTAAACAACACTTGTTCCTTGATTCCCATTCGCCGTGCCATGGCTGCTACTCTTTTTCCTACCGATTGGTGAAGCCCGGCTATAATCCCTCCTTTCGGATTACCACGAGCGAGCAATCCTATTATTTCGGACTCGGCAAACACCGTACACATACTGCTGATCATCTGCATCTGGCTTGGCACCTCGGCATCTCCCAGCTCGCCTACATCTAATCCCAAAGCATTCGCCATAATCTGCAGGAACCGTCCGGTGCCGGCAGCGCATTTGTCATTCATGGCGAAATCCAAAACCTTACCCCTTTCGCCAATACTAATTACCTTGCTGTCCTGACCGCCTATATCAATGATGGTGCGGGCCTCGGGGTAAAGCTCAGCAATACCCCGCGCGTGGCACTTGATTTCGGTAATAGTTTTATCAGCCTGTTCAAAGGCTACCCGGCCGTAGCCGGTAGCATATATCCTTTCCACCTGTTCCCGCTCAATTTGTGATAAATCAAGGAGCTGGCTGATTATAGCCCGTCCCGCTTGGCGGGGACTCCACCCGGTAGGAACAATAGCGCGGTGATGTCTGCCACCGCTGATGATATAACCTTTTGCCGCTACCGAACCAATATCAATACCTATAACCGTCATTTTTCTACCCTCTCTGACATTGCTTCGATGCGGACCTTTAGACTTTTCAAATCCGAATTGGAATAGTTGCTTTCAAGATGCAGATAAGGAAGCTACCTGGATTTTACCCGTAAGTCCATATCGAAGGCTTCTAACTATCGTATACATGATTAGCCTGCATTATTGCGAATAACCTCCGGGAATACATTATATGCCCATTGGGTATATGACATTATAGCCCAAAACCATTTTTGCCGTCAATGCCTATTTATTGCAACCTTTGGGGAAGAAGCATCCTTGCCGTTTATTCCCCGGAAGGCTACTTTAGCGGTCGCTAAAGCAGGCTCTTATTTATGCTATAATAGGGGCAACATTAAAGCAGGTTGTGATATGCGGGGCTCACCTTGCCCCAGCAAGCATTTATGAATAGAGGTATGACACTATGAAATATTTGGTATTGGCGGAAAAACCCAGTGTGGCCCGGGAAATTGCCCGGGTTTTGCAATGCAACAAGAAAAGCAAGGGCTATATAGAAGGGCCCCGCTATGTAGTAACCTGGGCTTTGGGCCACCTGGTCACCCTAGCGGAGCCGGATGATTACGATAAAAAGTTAAAACAATGGC
>CAYRCG010000133.1:0-5446 GCA_964422685.1 uncultured Syntrophomonas sp.
AAGTCCGCGCGGTACCCCTTGAGCCACGAGGCAAGCCGCCGGTGTTGCCCATGCGTAGCCTGCGAGCAGTATATTCTATTAAGCCGCCTATCACACAAGCTATTTTCATACTAACCCCCATGGTCAGGGACCGCAAACAACGATGAAAAGGGAGTTTGAGGGCTCTTGGACGGTAAGGAATAGCGGGTAATTACCAATACGCCTCACCCCTCACCCCTCACGCCTCACCTTTTCAAATCTTTAGATGGAGGAATAGAAGTGATAAATACATGGTTGCTGGACAAGCAGGCTAGATTGGTAGTCGAGGAGATTCCCTATTTGAGATCGGCCGCCATAGGAGTCTATATCAAACTAGGCTCTAGATATGAAAAGGAGGAAATAGCGGGGGCAAGCCATTTTATAGAGCACATGCTCTTTAAAGGTACCGAAAGCAGATCGGCCCGGGATATAGCGGAAAGTTTCGAGGAAATAGGGGGACAGCTAAATGCCTTTACTTCTAAAGAATATACCTGTGTTTATGCTCGGACCTTGGATGAAAATATCTCATCGGCTATGCAGATAATCTTTGATATGCTTTTCAACTCTAGTTTTACTAACCGCGATTTTGCCACAGAAAAAGAGGTCATTATCGAGGAAATAAACATTTATGAAGATACCCCGGATGATTTGATACACGATGTATTTGCCCGTAATCTTTGGCAGGGACACCCTATGGGCACACCCATACTGGGCACTCTCGATTCGGTATCCGCTATTAGCCGTGATGAAATATTTGCCTTCTATAAAAAGCATTATGTTCCATCTAATATGATAATAGCGGTGGCGGGCAATGTAGATAAAAGCAGGGTTAAGGAGCAGGTGGAAAAAAGCCTTTTTGAGCAGCCCTTACTACAGGTTGAAGGGCTTGGGCCGAAGACTCTGGCTTATTCTAGCTTTGTGAAATTGCTAGAAAAGGATACCGAGCAGGTGCAGATCTGCTTAGGGGTCCCTGGGATATCCTATTTCGACCAAAATCGTTATGTGCAAAATGTTATGAATAGCATATTGGGAGGGGGAATGAGTTCCCGCCTTTTCCAAAAGATTCGCGAGGAATTAGGATTGGCTTATTCAGTTTATTCCTCGCCCTCTTCTTATTCCGATACCGGCTCTTATTCCTTCTATATCGGCACCGGACCGGGTAAGATTAGTACCTTTTTCGAGGCCCTTTATCGGGAGTTGGATTCTTTTGTGGGCCAAGGGGTCAATGAGCGGGAGGTAAACCGCACTCAGCAACTTATCAAATCTAGCATGTATTTGGGCATGGAAAGCGTGATGAATCGCATGAGCCGTCTGGGTAAGTCTGTTTTGATGTATGACAGGATAATTCCCATCGAAGATGTGATACAGGAAATACTTACGGTTGACAGCGGCAAGGTGCAAGAATTTGCTGCGGGTATATTGCAGAAACCGGCTTTTTCCCTGGCGGCTATCGGACCGGCTGAGGTCCTTTCCCAGGTTGAAAAGGAATTCCATAAGTGGTGGGATTAGAAGGGAGGGGAAAGGATGAAGGTTTTATATACTCGCTTACACTCCCCTGACCTGCCTTTACCACGGTATATGACCCCGGGCTCTTCCGGGATGGACCTCTATGCGGCCGTGGACGAGGAAACAACAATTCATAGCGGCAGACTAATGCTGGTTCCCACCGGCTTAGCTCTAGCTATACCGGAAGGATATGAAGCCCAGATACGTCCCCGCAGTGGTCTAGCTCTGCAACATGGTATTACCCTCCTCAACACCCCCGCTACCATAGACGCGGACTATCGGGGGGAAATAAAAGTGATTGTCATAAATCTGGGGGACAAAGACTATATTCTAAAAAGGGGAGAAAGGATTGCTCAAATAGTCTTTACCCGGGTGGAAAAGGCGGAATTTATTGAGGTTGAGTCTTTGGGCGAAACCTCGCGCGGTGCAGGGGGATTTGGCCATACCGGTATATGAGGAGGGTTATCAATTGCGTCTTAATGAGCTGGTGGGAAAAGAAATGGTGAACATATATGATGGCATGAGGATGGGGACCGTAGGGGACTCGGATATGCTTATCGATGAAGAAAGCGGTTTAATTATTTCGATTATACTGCCGAACCGCAACAATGCGTTGAACTTTTGGGTAGACCGGCAGAAAATGGTTATACCCTGGGAAGCGGTGAAGAAGATTGGCCGGGAGGTTATTGTTGTCGATGTGAACAATACCCATATGCGGCTGAAGAACAGTTCGCTATAATAGTTTTGATTCTGCTGCAAAACTCCTTTTGCAGGCATGGGGTTGCATAAATATTATTTTTTACAATGGAATCAAATCTTATTCCCGCCAGAAATCGGGGAGCAGGAGCAGGAGCACAGGATAGATTTCCAGGCGGCCGATGAGCATAAGGAGGCTTAACAGGTATTTGCCACCGGCGGAGATGAAGGAATAGTTTCCGGTAGGACCTACCAGTCCTAATCCAGGACCGATATTGCCCAAGCAAGAAACCGCAGCACTTATGCTGGTGAAAAGCTCGATGTCCAGGCAACAGAGGCCGATAGTTCCTAGGGCCAAAAGCATTGCATAAAGAAAGAAAAACTGCAGAACATTGATCAGGAGATTATCATTTATTACCCTGTCGTTAAAACGCAGGGTGATCACTGCTTTAGGATGGATAATCCTTTTTAACTCTATTACTGAGCGGTGCAGCAAAATAAGGTAGCGGCCCGGCGTAATATTCCCGCTGGTGGAGCCCGCACAACCCCCGATAAACATCGTCATGAAGATAATACCCAAGGCCATATTAGGCCAAAGCGCGTAATCTGCGCTACTATACCCGGTAGTAGTCATTATGCTAACCACCTGAAAAAAGGCCGTTCGCACTTTGCTTTCTCCTGAGAGCTCACTGCCTGGCATACCCAGGGATAAGGCGACTAATAGACCACTCAGCAAAACGATAGCGCTATAAAACAGAAACTCTCGGTTGCGCAGATAAACCATTAAGCTGCGCTGTCTAAAGCTGAGGTAATGTAGGGCGAAGTTTATCCCGGAGATAAACATAAAAAAAATAAGTGTCCATTGAATTAAGGGACTATCGTAATAACCGATGCTGGCATTACGTGTCGAAAAGCCGCCGGTAGCCGTAGTAGCGAAAGTATGACATAGGGAATCGAAGATATCCATACCAAAAATATATAAAGATAAAGCGCAAGCAATACTAAGGACGATATAGGTTATCCAAAGCTTTTTAGCAGTTTCTTTTATGCGGGGGCTTATTTTGTTGGCAACCGGCCCCGGTAACTCGGATCTAAACAGATGATTTGCCTGCGCTCCTATACCGGAAATTATGGCTACGAAGAGAACGATTATCCCCATCCCGCCCAGCCATTGAGTAAGGCTGCGCCAGAATAACAGCCCTTTGGGGATTATTTCTATATCACCTATCACAGTAGCCCCCGTAGTCGTAAAACCGGATACGGTTTCGAAAAAGGCATCGGCAAAGGAGGGCAGACAACCGGTAAAGATATAGGGGAAACAACCGAAAAAGGAAGCCAAAATCCAACCAAGGCTGACGACCACAAAGCCCTCTCTATAATGAATGGGTTTTTTTTCGGCGGTTAAAACCAGCAAAAGCCCGGTAGCGATAGTCACCCCTGCCGCCAAAAGGAAGGGAATAACGGTTGATTCCCGGTAATAAAGGGAACAAAATACACTAGATAGCATGGAAATGCCGATTATTAGTATGATTCTTCCCAGATAACCCCATATAACGCGAACCCTAATCAAAAAAACCGGGCCTCCTTGAGAAAGAGTTTTTCCACCCGCGGCAAATCCTGGGGCAGGGTAAAAACTATTACCCTATCGTAGGCATCAATCCTAAAATTACCATCGGGTACTATAACCTCCTCCCCTCTGACTATTGCTCCTACTACTGAACCACGGGGAAATTTAATATCTTGAATTTTCTTATTAACCGCAATTGAGCCCGGCTGAGCAAAGAGCTCCAACATTTCCGCTTTTTCCTCCCCCATAACTGTTACCGATACAATATCCCCCCGCCTTATGTATTTCAATATAGCCCCGGCCGTAAGGATGCGGGGGTTTAGGATAATATCGATATCAATCTGTTCCGCCAGGGGAATCACTTCAAAGCGTTTTAGTTGGCAAATAGTGGTTTTAACTCCCAAGTTTTTGGCTATAAGGGAGCAAAGTAGATTTATTTTATCATCGTCACTCACGGCGATAAAGATGTCGGATTGCCCTATATTTTCTTCGTCCAATAGCTGGTAATCGCTTCCATCCCCATGGATTACCAAGGTGTTCTTAAGTTTCTCCGCTATTTTCTCCGCGCGTTTTAAATCCTTTTCGATTATTTTAATGCCGAGTTTTTGTTCCTCTAGGTTTTGAGCCAGGTAGTAGCCGGTGCGTCCCCCCCCTAATATGGTAACCTGGTTTATCTTCTGGCGATTGAAGCCCAAAAGTTTTTCCACTTCAACTATTATGGAGCTTTGGGCCATTAGGTTAATATGATCCCCCGGATAAAAACGGTCCTGCCCTCGGGGGACTATCGTTTTATGATTGCGTATTATAGAGATGATATTATAGGGCAAAGAACTATCGGCGTCCTTCAAGGTTTTTCCGATTAGGGGTGAATCCGCCCGAATACGTAGCTCTACCAGCTGCACTTTGCCTTCGGCATAATAATCTACGTTCAGGGCCTCGGGGTTCTTAACGATTTGAGCGATATGGAAGGCGGTGACTCTTTCCGGGTTTATAATAAGGTCTATACCCATAAGTTGGTTTAACGAAATGTGTCTGAGTTCCAGGTATTCCGTATTGCGAACCCGGGCTACAGTAACCTTGGTCCCGTATTGCTTCGCTAGCAAGCAGGTCAACATATTAAGTTCATCGAATTCGGTTACGGCCAGGAGGATATCGGCTTCCCTTACCCCGGCGGCTCTAAGCACCGAGAAGCTCGAAGCACTGCCATTGATAACCTGGACATCTAGGGTATCTTCCAGCACCTTCTGTCTTTCCGGGGACTGCTCGATTACCACTACATCGTGACCTTCTTCAGAGAGCATCTCCGCCATGCTGAATCCTACTTTTCCCGCTCCGACAATAATCGCTTTCATATATTTACCACCTGTAAAACTGATAATATTTAACCTTCCGCACATTCCGGCGAGGTCAATGCGATTCTATCATATTTTGGTACATTGGGCATCTATTTATTATAGAAATGCGAAAGGAGGCGGGAGATGGTAGACGGATAACGGATAGAATCGGGACTACCGGGCACATGATAAGAGAGAATAAAGGCATAATATGAAAAGGTGAGGAGTGAGGAGTGAGGGGTGAGGGGTGAGGGGTGAGGGGTGAGGGGGGAGGGGTGAGAGGTGAAGGGTGAGGGGTGAGGGGTGAGGGGCAGTGGGTGAGGAC
>CAYRCG010000134.1:0-5421 GCA_964422685.1 uncultured Syntrophomonas sp.
AAAAACAGTAAGTATATTTGCACCGTAGGCGTATTAAGCGGCAACCGAAAGCCTCAGCGAAATTTTCCTCGGGGCAAAAGAGCCCGGATAATGAGAGAAATGATGACTTATGCGGAAAACAGGCGGGTGCTTGTTTATGTTTTTTATACTTCTGGTGTGAATTGGCGACAGCAATTAATAAAAGGTCTACGCTATAATGGGAACAAATGGGTGAACGAAACCTACCCTTTCCCAGATATCGTATATAACCGTATCCCGGCGCGATCTATGGAAAATAAAAAAGAAGCCCAATACCTACTGCAGAGATTTAGCGCAGATGAAAGCATATATCTATTCAATAGTCGTTATTTGAACAAATGGGAAACCCATCAGATTCTGCATAGCAACCCGCAGGGAGCAGAATTAATTCCCGAAACTAGACTGTTCAGTTTTTCTAATTTGCAGGAGCTCTTGAGCCGCCATCAAGAGGTCTATCTCAAGCCAATAAATAACAGTCGGGGCAAAGGTATTATAAAAATAAAATGTAGCAGTAATAGTTTCTTATATGCTCACGCTTTATATCCTAGAACTAACTGGAACCGCATTAATTCATTTAGGGCCTTATGTGAGGCTATGAGTGCATTAGGAATAGGAAAGAACTTTTACCTAATTCAAGAAGCAATAGATTTAGCCCGCTTTCAGGGTAGGATATATGATCTCCGTCTACAAGCGCAAAAGAATGGTGAGGGTAAATGGATTATGACGGGTGTAGGGGTGAGAGTAGCGGGTAAAAACCGTATTGTTACCCACATCCCCAATGGGGGATATTTAGCCGCCTATGATCAAGTTATGGAAGAGAGCTTTGGCAAATCAATAGAAAAAAGAAGAGAACTAGATAGACAATTGCTTAGGATTGCACAGCTAATACCGGTGATTCTAGAGAAAGGACTGCAAATAAACTTAGACATTATATCTATAGATGTCGGGGTTGACTCTAACAGCAAAATGTGGGTAATCGAAGTTAATTCAAAACCTGCTGCTTTTGACGAAAAGGAGATCAGACATAGGCATTTAAAATACTTTATGGATTATTGTATTTTTATTGCCCAGAATAAATTAGGGAATGATTATTAATGAATCTTAGCGTCATTTATGAGGAAAACGAAAGCGCAGAAAAAATCTACCACCGTATATTAGAGGTTTTTAATGATGTCAATTATGAAACATTGGATATAAAAGGTATTAAGCATCTGCATGTGGAAATAGTGAATAAAAATAGTGAAAATAGAAGGATACTAAATTCCCCCCATGCCATCAAAAATTCCCTAGAAATAGAAACATTTTCGGAACTAATGAAGTTAAACCGCATACCCCTCGGAAATGTAGATGATGAGAAAAAAAGAATCCGAGGCTACAATATCTTGGTTTGCGATTTAAAGGTTTTGTCCATCCAGTCGAGGACACCCGGCCGGGAAAAGGAAAGGGTAAAGTATATTAAAGAAATCGAGAATAAAAAGCTTGCGGAATGGGCCAGACGGGTTATGCATACCTTGGGGCTAGATTTCGGGCGGGTGCGGATAAACTTAAATGCGCAAAGAAAGCTTAAGGTAATGTGGGTAGATCCTTCTCCGCAACTTCGTGAAAAAGAACTAGAGGCAGTTTTTAATCGAATTAAAAAATTATATCACTTGGAAGAACATTTACTTAGAACCGAAGTGAAACTCGGAGCTGATCCCGAGTTCATGTTGCTGAATAGTAAAAACGGTAAAATGATTTCCGCTTCACAATTCTTCCCGCGGGAAGGGATTGTAGGTTGTGATAATATTCGCATACCTAATCGGCAACAACGCCCAATAGCCGAATTGCGGCCTAAACCAGAATATTCTCCGCTCGATTTAACAGAAAATATTAAACAAGCTCTAAACACCGCGAGCCGCCTAGCTCCTTATAGGAATGTAAAATGGTTGGCTGGTAGCCAACCGGTCGGTGGCTATTCTATCGGAGGGCATATTCACTTTAGCAACATTAAGATAAACGCTGCTTTGCTTCGCGCCCTGGATAATTATTTAGGATTACTGGTTTTTCTCATCGAAGATCCGTCACAAGCGAAAAAACGCAGGAGGAAATATGGCCATTTAGGTGACTACCGCCTAAAGGATTACGGCGGATTTGAATATCGGACACCAGCTAGCTGGTTGGTTTCAAGAGAAATAACGACAGCGGTATTGTGCTTGGCAAAAATAGTTAGTAGCCGTTATCACCAACTGAATAGAAACATTCTCGGTACCCCAGAAGCCCAAGCCGCCTTTTATGAAGGTGATCAAAGCTTTTTTCGGCGGCGTATTTTAGAAACATGGAATGATTTGAAAAGATTAGACCTATATCCAGATTATGCCGAGGAATTAGCAGCATTACATGATTTAATCGAAAATGAGACACAATGGAATGAAAAGGCTGATTTTCGCAAGGCTTGGCGCTTATATGCCGGCGGTAAAGCGAACGCCCCCGACAAAAAGGCAGGAAGATTAACTCGGGAAAATGCTATGACAAATGATGATTTAGTAAATGTGGGCGGCGGTCGCCGGTATCAGGGTCAATATACAGGCACCGCAGTTACTCGTAGTGATCAGGCAACTGCGGTGCGCGAAAGGCGTTCTAGTAGGACTGGGAGTAACCAGGGTAGGGGAAGGATTGTATCACCTCAACAGGTTAGAAGAGCCCAGACAATCAGAATAAGATAATTGTTTCGGGTACTCTATCTTACCCTATTTCATGCCTAGGTTGCCCAGAAGGGTATCGGCGGCTTTGACCTGATAATTTATCCTCGTATTCAGGCTGTCGCGGGTACAAGTCTCAAGAATAAAGCTATTGATCCCTAGGTACTGTCCGGCTGAACGGCTCAGGCTTCCTTGGACGGGGTAACGCAGAAGGTTAAATTTTCGGTAAGAGGTGCTTATTCCCGCGTTCAAGTTGTTTATAATTTTGTTAGCTGTACTCCCGGTTTGACCGGAAGGGTAATAGATTATACTTTGCCCTACAGAACTAGTAGAGCCCAGACGAGAGTAATTATATCCCTCATGCATGTCCATCAGCCAATCAACCTTATATTTCTTCAGGGCATTGTAAATGTCATTAGATAGCTTGGTATCGGCTACACCTTTGCTGCTAGTAGGGAAACAGCGATTCAAATCCTTTTGCCCACTGACATAGCGGACCCCCTGATTTACCGCCCTGACATTGGCTTCGGGCAAAACCAGCAAAGTGCCGCGAGAAATTTGATAATCCCTGATTATTCTAGCGGCTCGGTATCCGGCGGTTTCGTTACCATGAACCCCACCGACAACCATAACCACCGGGCCTGCTTTTCCACTACGGATTATGTAAAGGTCAGTAGCATCGCGAGTCCCTTTGGCTAATTCTTCTTTTTCCACAGCTGCCAAAGTGTAAGGCATGGGTTTCTTGGCCGGTGCTGGAAAATGCTTGCTTGCGCCGAAGCTTGCGCAATCTAACTCGGCAAGATATGTATTTATTACCGGTAGGGTAACAGGTGGTGGCAAAAGTGCAAGTTGCCGGCTAGGGGCAGGATCGGTAGCAATAGTCCTTTCGATATTGCCGTTACCCCATAGCAGGAAGAAGGCTAATAAAGCCAAGGATAATGAATAGTAGAAATAGTGTTTTCTTACTTTCCTCAAGATAAATCATTCCTTTCCTAATAAATATTTTATGAAAAAAAGTAAGTAACACCTAAATTCCACAATAATTTACATTATCCTGCAAAATTATCGAGGTAATTAATGGTATATTATTTTAGGGATTAATATTAACCTTTTTATATTCTTGTTCGAAACCGGTAATTTCGGAATCTCCGGCATAATTATAAAAGGTATCTTTAACCACGCTGGTAATAAGCTCCAGCTCAGAATAGCTAGAGGCGATCGCCGAGAAGGCAATAGTTGAACGTTGCCATAAATCCTGATATTCAACTTCGCAAATAGACACATTAAATCGTTTCCTAATCCGGTCAATTATACTGTTAATCAGCTTGCGCTTTTCTTTGAGCGAGGAACAATAGGGGAGAAATAGCTTAACATAACCATAGGCAAGATACATAGTGATTAACCTCCTTTCTAAATTCTGCAACGCATAACAAGCTTATGCTGGATAATCCGGTACAAAAAATGATTAAAAATAAGGTCTGGATTACTCGCAAAGCCCGGAAAGACAGGTTGAATGTCATTTGCAGGGGCGTGGCGGCGTAGCAATCTTCTGCCATTATTCACAGCAATGGCAGAAGCACTTGGAATAACGGAAACACCTAGAATAACAGAAGGGCCCAAAGTGATAGAAACCTTGGTCTGTTAAAGACCAAATATTATTCTAACCTTTTATTATAAAAATTGTCCAGGTGACATTTAAGCTATGCTAAAATACTGTATAAAAAAGTTGCTATGCCTATAACCTATAAAGCATGATAGGACGTTAGTTATGACTACTTCAATTGTTTTTGATACTCTAATGGTTTTCCTTGCCGCTTTAGGAGGGGGTTGGATTGCAGAGCGTCTGAGGCAGTCCCCGGTGTTAGGCTATATCTTGGGGGGCATACTAGTAGGCCCTTATGTCCTGGGCTTGGTTCATGACCTTAACCTCCTACAGGACTTTGCCGAAATCGGCATTATACTGCTAATGTTTACCGTCGGTATAGATTTTTCCCTCTCGCGTATGGAAAACATTAAAAGAATCGCTCTCCTCGGCGGGGCATTACAGATCAGCGGTGTAGTGTTAATATGTTGCGGTGTTTGCTATCTAGCAGGAATAAGCCTTTATCAATCATTCTTTCTGGGATGCGTAGCTGCTGTTAGCAGTACCATGATAGTGTTAAGGATACTGGGCGAGCAAGGAGAAAGCAATTCCCCCCACGGCCAAATAATGTTGGGAATATTAATAGTACAGGATTTGGCCGTAATACTTATGGTTTCTCTCTTGCCCGAACTACACCAGGCATCGCTTGCTAATATACCCCAGCTCATTTTATCCGTTGTTAAATCATTGCTATTTATTCTTTTTATAATCTATCTGGCGCAAAAGATATCACCATTAATATTTCGCTACGCCGCTAAAGGCAATAACAACGATGTATTTCTTATTCTCGCCCTTACTATGGGATTAGGAATAGCTCTATTATCTCATGCCCTAGGTCTATCAGTTGCCTTAGGTGCTTTTTTGGCGGGTTTGGTCATCAGTGAATCCGAGTATGCCCATGAAATTTTAGGTAAAATCAACTCCTTGCGCGATGCCTTTGTTATTCTGTTTTTTGTAGCTGTGGGCATGCTGATAGATCCCCTGGCCTTGCTCAGTAACATTCATTTTCTAATTATTCTGTTGTTAGTAATAATACCTGGAAAATTCCTATTGCTTTTTTTAATGTTTAATTTATTTGGTTAT
>CAYRCG010000135.1:0-5357 GCA_964422685.1 uncultured Syntrophomonas sp.
TTACTAGGCGATCTGTCAGTCATTAAAACCCCTGTATATCTTTGTTGCTGCTCAATACCGGACCTTGGCCTAATAATGCTGTTTTTAGGATAAAACCTACCTTGTTCCAGGTGCGCATAGCCCTGCCAAAAAAATAGAGTTGTTATTTTAACTATAAATAGTATGTAGTGATAGGTATTGACGATAAAAATAATTATAGGCTATAATTGTGATATTCCAAAACAGCATGAGTATTATTCCAAACGGTTATTATGTACATTTGGGTCATTATATTTAACGGCGATCTTATAGCTATAGAGCTTATCTGTAATAATATGAAGACAGATGATTGTTAATAAGGAAAATAGCGGAAATAGTTTTATAGCGAAGATTTCAATAGCAGAAGGAGAAGTTTGACAGGATGTTAGAGGAAGTCATGGAAAGATTCACTACGGCTCGGGAAATAAACATGATACGGATAAAAGAGGCCAAGGAGAATGGCCGCAAAGTAGTCGGTATTTATTGTACCTATTGCCCTCAGGAGTTAATCCTGGCAGCCGGTGCAATTCCGGTGGGCCTCTGTGGTATGAGTGAAAAACCGATTGCGCTCGCTGAAGAAACCTTGCCCCGCAATTTATGCCCCTTGGTTAAATCCTCCTATGGATTCGCGGCCTCGGATACCTGCCCGTTTTTCCACTTTTCCGATCTAATCATCGGGGAGAGCACCTGTGATGGCAAAAAGAAAATGTTTGAAATAATGCAGGAGCTAAAACCGGTGCATGTGATGCAGCTTCCTCATCTGAGCAATAGCCAGGCATCTTTTGCACTCTGGGTGGAAGAAATACGCTGTTTGAAAGAGCGCCTGGAAGAAGAATTGGAGGTTGTCATAAGCGACCAAGATATACGTAGGGCGGCAGAGATTGTCAACGCAGAAAAACAGGCAGCTAAAGCTGTGTTCGACCTAAATCGGGCCGATCCGCCCCGCTTAAGCGGCATGGAACTGCTTACCGCTGCTTGGTCACGCAGCTTTAGCAGCGATAAAGGGGAATTGGTGGCTAACCTGAACAGCCTTGTTCGGGAAGCCGCCGGCCATCCGGCGAGATTTAAGCATAAAGCGCCGCGGGTATTGCTAACTGGTTGTCCGGTGGGTTTGGGCACGGAGAAGGTTGTACATATAACCGAGGAACTGGGGGCGCAGATCGTAACTATGGAAAACTGTTCCGGCTACAAAACGCTGGATTTGGAGACTGATATTCAGGGGGCAGATCCCATAGTGGAAATGGCGAAGGCCTACATGGCTATACCGTGCTCCTGCATGAGTCCTAATCCCGGGCGGAAGGAAATGTTGAATGCGATGATAGAGGATTTTTCAGTGAGCGCGGTGATTGATCTGACCTGGCAGGCTTGCCACACCTATAATATAGAAGCCTATGAGATAGGCAAGCTTGTGAAGTCCAAAGGGCTGCCGTACCTGCACCTAGAAACTGACTATTCCAATTCAGATTTGGAGAGTCTGAAGGTTCGCATAGAAGCGATGATAGAGATGGTAGAAAGATGAATGTAATAGGTATTGATATAGGTTCGGTGGCCGCTAAAGGCTATATCATTGATAGCGGCAACCATCACCACCGGGTTGTAATTCCTAGCGGATGGAGCCCCCGTGACGCAGGACAGGCAATAATTAGTCAGCTCCTTGGTTTATCGCAAATAAGGCGAGAGCAGATAGAGAGGATATATGTTACCGGCTATGGGCGGGTAGCATTCGAGGAGGCAGACAAAACCATCACTGAGATCAAATGTCATGCTAGGGGTATCGCGGAACTATATCCGGGAGTCCGCAGCATTATAGACATAGGTGGTCAGGATAGTAAGGTTATTAGTATAGGTGAAAAAGGCCAGGTTATAGATTTTGCCATGAACGATAAATGCGCCGCCGGAACCGGGCGTTTCCTGCAGGTTATGGCGACTGCCTTAGGCCTGGATGTCAGTGAACTAGAAGAAGCCGAGGAGCCGGAGCGGATGCAGATGATCAGCAGCATGTGCACGGTTTTTGCCGAATCCGAAATAATCGGTTCATTGGCCCGGGGTACCCCCAAAGGGGGAATTATAGCCGGGCTGCACCAATCAGTAGGAAAAAGGGTAGCGGCTATGGCGCGGCGTATGGGTATCAAAGAAAAGGTGGCTTTTACCGGTGGGGTAGCTATGAATAGGGGAGTCAAACGGGCGCTGCAAGAAGAACTGGGGAAGAAAATAATTGTGCCCGAGGCTTGCCAGTACACTGGTGCCCTCGGTGCGGCTTTATTAGCCTTGGAGAACGATTAGAAGGTCGCGGGAAAGACTTATTGCTATAGTTTTTTTGCTAAGTTGTATGCTTTTATAAGAGGAGGAATTGTAAATGGCTGATTATCGGCAGATGTGGGATGGCCTAGGAATGGATCTGGAAAAACACGATGTGCTTTGCGAGGTTTTGCCAGAAGCATTCGGGGGGATTTACCTTGCCCAGCAAGACCGCCCCCAGGGCATGGAATTCTATGATTTTGTGGTATCTGAAATTCATGGGGTAAGGCCGGCGGAGATGCTGCAACATCAGAAAGAGGGCGGGAAGGTATTCGGGACCTTCTGTGTATATGTCCCGGACGAGGTGGTTTTTGCCGCCGGAGGAATTGCGGCAGGGCTCTGCGGCGGGTCGCAATTCTGGGTATCCGGCGGAGAAAAAGTGTTGCCGGCTAATACCTGTCCCCTTATCAAAGCATCGGTGGGGGCGAGATTGGATAAAACCTGCCCCTTCTTTTTAATCCCCGACATGTATGTAGCTGAAAATACCTGTGATGGCAAGAAGAAAGCCTGGGAGATACTAGCCGGGGAGGTGCCAATACACATCATTGATATTCCACAGATGAAACGGGAGCGGGATATTGATGCCTTTGAGGCCGAAATAAAGGATTTTGTCGTAATGGTGGAGAAGGTTAGCGGGAACAAGCTTACCGCCCAATCCTTGGGAGAAGGCATCAAGCTTATAAATAATAAACGCAGAGCCTTACAGCGGATTTATAATGCTAGAAAAGCCTCACCGGTGCCTATCAGCGGTAAAGACGCCATGTTAGTTACCCAGATTAACTTCTACGATGATCCGGCACGAGCAGCGCAGATGGGTAATAATTTGGCCGATGAGCTGGAAAAACGAATCGAGAGCAAATTCGGCGTTTTCCCGGAAGACGCCGTACGCATAATGATAAGCGGTACCCCCATGGCTATACCGAATTGGAAGCTGCATCACATAGTAGAGAGTCTCGGCGCGGCAGTCGTGGTTGAGGAATCCTGCACCGGCACCCGCTATTTTGAACATCTGGTCGATGAGTCGGCTAGTACTGTGGAAGAGCAGATTAGGGCAATTGCCGAGAGATATATGAAGACTAATTGCGCTTGCTTTACTCCGAATACAGAGCGGATAGAAGACATCATACGCCTAGCCGGTGAATACAAGGTAGATGGCGTTATTGATACCAATCTGCAGTTTTGCAATCTTTACTCCACCGAGAGTTATTTGGTCAAACAAAGACTTAACGAACAAAATCTGCCGGTTATGCATATTGAGACCGATTACAGCGATCAGGACTTTGAACAGCTCCGGACCCGGGTGGAAGCCTTTCTGGAGATTCTGAGAAAGTAGGTTATTCAACTGGATAGTTGCGGCTATGACAGCTATGTATTATTTCCCAATCACCATCAGGGTTTACATCTAAAAAAAGTGCTGGATGGCTTAGAAATCAAAGCCGTGATTTCACCGACTCCAAGAGAAGCCAGTAAAAGCTGCGGGATCTCCTTGATAGTGAACGAGGCCGATATTCCGGTAATCGAAGAGGTTATTGCGGAAAAGAACATTCAGATACTCGATATAGTAACCCTGCCCAGGAAAAAATGGCAATACCGCGGAACCTGAGTATAATTGGAATCTGAATGGGTAATAGATTAGATATTGTAAGGGAAGGGTGATAAGCTTGAGTAGAACAGTTGATGCCCGGGGGCTTTCCTGTCCGCAACCGGTTATTCTGACTAAACGGGTTATGGATGAAAATAGCGGCGATGAAATCATTACCCTGGTGGATAATTCTACCTCTTTGGAGAATGTATGTAAGTTGGCCAAAAGCCAGGGTTACCGCTATACGGTCGAGGAATTGGGGGCTGAGCAGCATATCTATATGTCTAGGGATGCAGTTGAGGTAACCGCCGCCACGGCTACCGCCCGCAATACGACGGTTTTAATAAAATCACAATACTTGGGCGGGGGCAGTGAAGAGTTGGGGGCGGTCTTAATGAACAGCTTTCTTTATACATTGACCGAATCGGCTGCCAATATCAGCCATCTTATATTTATGAATTCCGGTGTCTATCTGAGTGTAGTGGGATCTCCCGCTATAGAACAACTGCGGGAACTGGAGAGTAAAGGAATAAAAATATTGTGTTGCGGAACCTGTCTGGATTATTTTGCACTTAAAGAAAAACTCGCAGTTGGTGAGGTTACCAATATGTATGATGCAACTGAGGTTTTGCTTAACGCGGACAAGGTGCTAGCGATATAAGGATCTAAACCCCTTGCTATAATAATATCTATATACCCGTGTTCTCGTGGAATATGCGAGGTGATTATAGCATATATTGGCAACCGGGGCTGGAAAGCGACAGATGCATTGTTATTAACTAACAATGCATCTGTCGCTTTCCGGTCCGTATTACTTGAATTATTTCTGTTGCATCAAAGCGACCCGGCGGTTGACATCATCCCAATTTATGAGGTTCCACCAGGCTTCAATCCAGGCTGCCCGCTTGTTCCGGTACTTTAGATAATAAGCATGTTCCCAGACATCCACTATCAGCAAAGGGACTGCGCCCCATTGGGTTAGGTCCTGGTGTTTCTCCGCCTGCAAGACTACCAGCTTTTCAAATGCGGGATTACATGCCAGTATGGCCCATCCCGAACCCTCAACCGCCACCGCGGAGGCAGTGAAAAGGTTTTTAAAGCTTGCGAAGGAGCCGAAATCGCGGTCTATCAACTCAGCTACCGCCCCAGTAGCCGGGCCTCCACCATCCGGTTTCATGTTTTCCCAAAACATGCTATGCAGAATATGTCCGGAGCCATGAAAGGACAACTCCCGCTCAATGTGTTTGATTAAGGCGAAATCGCCTTTTTCCAGGGCTTCGGCTAGCTTGCTCTCCGCATTGTTTAGCCCATCGACATAGCCTTTATGGTGCATATCGTGGTGTAACCTAAGTGTTTCCTCATCGTAAAAAGGTTCCAGCGCGTCATAGGCATAAGGTAAATCTGGTAGGATATGAGCCATTGCAAACACCCCTTCTAAATATTTAATGATTATGTGATC
>CAYRCG010000136.1:0-5305 GCA_964422685.1 uncultured Syntrophomonas sp.
TGGCAATCTTCCCTAGGCGTGAGGCGTGAGGCGTGAGGCGTGAGGCGTGAGGCGTTAGGCGTGTGAGTGGCTTGGAATGTCTAACGCCCCTGTCATTGCGAGGAGCGAAGCGATGTGGCAATCTTCCCCTAGGGTGATAAGTTTTGCGGGGGGTAAGATTCCTCGCAAGCTCGGAATGACACTAGGAGGCTATTTTCGTATTAACCCCCATGCGTAGCCTGCGAGCGGTATATTTAATTAAGCCGCCTATTACGCAAGCTATTTTCATATTAACTCCCATGACCCCAGGCCGCAAACAACGATGAAAAGGGAGTTTGAGGGCTCTTGAACGGTAAGAAGTAGCGGGTAGTTACCGATACCCCTCACGCCTCACCATTTCGTACTAACCCCTCCGCCTTCCGTTATTGCTGGTTGATTTTGCCCAAAGATGCTATAATTACCCCGGTGCAAAGGAGGCAGAAAAAGTGAATAAAATAAAAGTCAGATTTGCCCCGAGTCCTACGGGACCCTTACATATTGGCGGTGCCCGTTCAGCCTTATTTAATTACCTTTTTGCTTCCCGCTACAACGGGGAAATGGTATTGCGCATCGAGGATACCGATTTAGAGCGCTCATCTCGGGAGTACGAGAATGAAATCATAGATTCATTAAGGTGGTTGGGACTGGATTGGTCAGAGGGGCTAGACATCGGGGGACCCCAGGGGCCTTATCGGCAGACGGAGCGTTTACCCATTTATCAGGAATACGCAGAAAAACTCCTCGAAACTGGACAGGCCTATTATTGTTTCTGCAGTGAGGAAGATTTGGAGGCCGAGAGGAAAGAACTATTAGACAGCGGGCAGATGCAAAAATATTCGGGGAAATGCCGGCAATTAAGCGTGACGGAAAGAGAAGAAAAACTAGCCCAGGGAATTAACCCGGCTATACGCTATAAAGTGCCGGCTCATCAGTTTTACATTGTCGATGACCTAGTTAGGGGGCGGGTGAGCTTTGCCAGTGATGATATCGGGGATTTTATAATAGTAAAGTCCGACGGCATCCCGACCTATAATTTTGCGGTGGTTATAGACGATGTACTGATGGGAATAAGTCATGTGATTCGTGCAGAGGAACACCTCTCCAATACACCGCGTCAGCTAGCAATATACGATAGCCTAAAACTCCGCCGTCCTGAATTTGCCCATATATCCTTAATATTGGGCAGTGATCGCCAGAAGATGAGCAAACGTCACGGGGCTACATCATTGATACAATACCGGGAAATGGGCTATCTGCCGGAGGCTTTGTTCAATTTCTTAGCTTTGTTGGGTTGGTCCCCAGAGGGCGAGGAGGAAATCCTAAGTGCGGGGGAAATCACCGCTGCTTTTTCCTTGGATAGAGTGGCCAAAAGCCCGGCGGTTTTCGATGTAAACAAGCTAAACCACATCAACCAGCAATATATCAAAAAACTGGAAGATGGAGAATTGAAGCTAATGTTGAAGCCCTACCTGGAAAAAAGTAAATATAGAGAGAAGATTGAACAGCTAGATGAGGAAAGACTAAGCATTCTAGTTAAGGCTATCAGGGAGCATCTAGTTTGCCTGGCGGATGTACAGGAGCAGTTAGAAGTTTTCTTCAGTCCTCTTGAATATACTACGGAAGCTCGGAAGGTGCTCGAGGAGGAAGGGGTTACTCGGATGCTCCAGACCTTTAAGGAGGGGCTGGCTGGGGTTGACAGACCCGAGGAAATCAGGCAGCTAATCAAGGATATTACTAAAACGCTTAAGCTCAAACCCAAAAATGTATTCATGCCTTTGCGTTGTGCCTTAAGCGGTCAGACCCATGGCCCTGACTTGCCCTGCTACATTGCAGTTATCGGTAGGGAAGAAGCGGGCAGGAGAATAGACCGGGTCATAGACTCCGTAAAAAACCAATGATAGCTTTTTTCCTTTATCCTTCGTCCACCGTCTTCCGCCTGCCGATTGGTGTTGACATAAAGGCAGGGGCTGCATATAATCTAGCATAAGTGAATAATGATTCTGTTGCAAAAACCATCGGCTTATTACTGTTCGTAACGGAATCGATAGTTAATTGCGAGGAACGGGATTAGTAAGCAGAGTATCGCTGCCAGAGAGAAGAGGTCGGCGGCTGGGAGCCTTTTCATAGTAAGAGCTTTGCTGAATTGCGCCCGGGAGCAGAGAGGCTGAATCTGAAGTAAGCCTGTCCGGTGATAAACCGTTATAGTATTAAGGGGAGCATTTAATAGAAAAAGTGCTCAATTAGGGTGGAACCGCGGAAGAATGCCTTTCGTCTCTTAGGGGGACGAAAGGCTTTTTTTATGACAAAATAATGGGAGGGATAACTTTGATTTCAGCCTTGAGAAGAGAGATTCAAGTGGTCTTTGAAAGGGACCCAGCGGCCCGGAGTGTCCTGGAGGTTATCTTCTGTTATCCGGGATTTCATGCCATTATCCATCATCGTATGGCCCATTTCTTATATTGTCGCAAATTATATTTTCTAGCTCGTATGTTATCACATATCAACCGCTTTCTAACCGGGATTGAAATACACCCGGGGGCTGAGATAGGCCAAGGTTTCTTTATTGACCATGGCAGTGGAATAGTAATCGGGGAAACGGCGGAGATAGGGGATAACGTGACCCTATATCAAGGAGTGACCCTGGGGGGAACCGGTAAGGAAAAGGGCAAAAGACATCCTACCGTCGGCAATAATGTTATTATAAGCGCCGGTGCTAAGGTGTTGGGAGCCATAAGTATCGGGGATAATGTAAAAATAGGTGGCGGTTCCGTAGTCTTGAAGGCAGTTCCCAGCGGTTGCACCGTGGTCGGTGTCCCGGGACAGATAGTAGTGCGCGATGGCGCCCGGGTAGAAAACGGTAAAATGGAAGTAGACCTGGAGCACCATCTTCTGCCGGATCCCATTGCTGACACCCTTGCGATAATGCAAGCAAAGATTGATGAATTAGAACAAAAATTGCTACACTTGGAAAGGGAGGAAAAAGATGATGCGGGTTTACAATACCCTAAACAAAAGAAAAGAAGAAATATTGCCATTGGCCCCGCCTAAGATAGGTATATATGTATGCGGGCCGACTACCTATAATTATATTCACTTGGGCAATGCGCGCCCCTTGGTAGTATTCGATAGCATACGCCGTTACCTTTCCTATCGGGGCTACCAGGTAAAATATGTGCAAAACTTTACAGATGTTGATGATAAAATAATACAAAAAGCCCAAGAGGAAGGACGGGATTCCTTGCAGCTAGCCGGGCAATATATCGAAGAATACTTTAAGGATGCTGATGCCTTAGGCATTATGCGGGCTGATGTCCATCCCCGGGTTAGCCAGCATATAGAGGATATAATTGCGGCTATTACTGCTTTGCTAGATAAAGGCTACGCCTATGAGATTGAGGGGGATGTTTTTTATCGGGTAAAGGCCTTCGCGGATTACGGTAAATTGTCCGGTCGCTCTTTGGAGGAAATGCTAGCCGGTGCCCGGGTAGAAGTCGATGAACGCAAAGAGGCACCCGTGGATTTTGCCTTATGGAAAGCGGCCAAAACGGGGGAACCGTCTTGGGATAGCCCTTGGGGGCCGGGGCGCCCCGGTTGGCATATAGAATGCTCGGTCATGTCTATGAAATACCTGGGCGAAACCCTTGATATACATGGTGGGGGGAGTGATCTGATATTCCCCCACCACGAGAATGAGATAGCCCAAGCGGAGGCATTAACCGGAAAACCTTTTAGCCGCTATTGGATTCATAATGGTTTCATAACAATCAACCAAGAAAAAATGTCCAAATCCTTGGGCAACTTCTTTATATTGCGGGATATTTTGGGGAAATATCCCGCCGATGTGGTGCGATTTTACCTCTTAGCTACCCATTATCGCAGCCCGCTGGATTTCGATGACGGTAAACTAGAAGAGGCGCGCCGGGCTTTGGGCCGTTTGAAAACCGCGGAAAATCTGGCTTTAGAATATATAGGGGTTAGTGAGTTTGCGGAACAAATCGAAGTTAAGGGTAAAGCCGGGGAATTGCTGCAATCAGTAGCGGGGTTGAAAGACCGTTATAACGAAGCGATGGATGATGATTTTAATACTGCCCGCGCCTTGGGCCATTTATTCGAAATGGCCCACCTAATAAATAGTTACCTGGCGGAAAGTGACAAGGATGATAGAAGCCGTTTCGCCGTGTGGGAATCCTTGAAGATATTCCGGGAACTAGCAGATGTTTTAGGTATCTTTATGGATGAAAAGCCGGGGCAGGGTGTCGGAGAGACAGCGGCAAAACTCCTGGAAACAATGGGGGAACTGCGGCAGCTCGCTCGCCGGGAGAAGGATTTTGCATTAGCTGATCAAATACGGGATTTCATGCGGGATAATGGGATAAAAATAGAGGATACTGCTCAGGGTCCGCGTTTACTATGGGAAAAACTGCCGGAGGTAGAAACCTTGGTTAAACAATTGTTAGACTTTCGGACCGGGTTCAAAAAGAACCGGCAATTTGAGCGGGCAGATAAGATTAGAGATGGGTTGCAGAAAGCGGGCATAATCGTTGAGGATACCCAGGATGCCGTGCGCTGGAGGATGGCCGATGCATGAGGCAATAGAAGAAAAACTGCTCGCGGCATGCTCTCCATTGCAACTAGCCTATGTGGGTGATGCGGTCTTTGAATTAGCGGTGAGAAGCCGCCTGGTGGCGCAGGGGAAACGGCCTATTAGGGAACTTCACCTGGATGCGGTGACTAAGGTCAGGGCAGAAAGCCAGGCCCGGCAACTAAGGCAGATGCTAAGTGAGTTAAGTGAGGAGGAACAGGATATCGTCCGGAGAGGACGTAACAGCAAGTCAACGCCCCCTCGCCATACCGGAGTACATGATTATCGCATGAGCACGGGCTTTGAAGCCCTATTGGGTTATACTTATCTGAAGGGTGATGAAACCAGACTGCAGGAGTTACTGCAAATGGCTCTGGGGGATTTGTAAACGAATGGGCAGCTAGGGATGGGGATTACTCGTTACGCTTGGGATGACACGCCTCACCCCTCACCTTTTCATACCAACCCCCATGCTGAGCGGGTTCAGCGCAAATAACGATGAAAATAGCGGGGCAACGATGTTGGTTTTTTGACCCAGATTTTCGCAGATTTTTTAGGGGTTTATGTCATTGCGAGGAGCAAAGCGACGCGGCAATCTTCCCCTAGGCGTGAGGCGTGAGGCGTGAGGGGGAACTAGATATATTGCAAGTAATCTTCCCCCGGGTGATGTGCGTTGCGGGGGTAAGATTCCCCGCCAGGCTCGGA
>CAYRCG010000137.1:0-5164 GCA_964422685.1 uncultured Syntrophomonas sp.
TTTCAGATCCCAACGGGCAAATTTCCAATGTGGTGTCCATCCTGTAACTGCTACCTATTTATAGATTTTCCGATAGTACACGCTTTATTATATGCCTAATACCAACTAGTTACAAAAACACTATGACTAATGTAGCAACTAGAGCATCCACCACCTAGTTTGCAACTTTATTGTTACTGCTACCCTATGATGTCCCGAGATAGACGGCATATGTTGTCCGAAAATTGACGGATATGTTGTCCGCAAATCCGCCTCATCACGGGCTTTCCCCATAGCCACACGCAATTGGAAAAAATGCTGCCCACAGCAACTACTGCTGCTCAATTATGAAGAAGATGGAGGGCAAAACAACTATTATGAACAGGTTGTCACCGTTACAGTTCTATAAGTCCACAACAAACATCATTACCACCGTGGTCATTACCTGAATAGCTCCCGCTATGCCCAGTGGCCTTCAAGAGTCGGTTGTTAATGGCTAGTTTAACTCACCCTGGATAACCAGTTTAACCATATGATCATCAATTATCTTTCGGGCATTCTGGGCGCCGTAGAGCAGACAGTGGGTGCAGACTTTATTGACCATTCGTGCTGCTCCGCTCGAAAACTTAAATACTTCATCAATGGCATTATCCGAGAAAATATCACGTTCAGCACCTGCATACTCCAAATGCCTGTTCATGTACTCCCCGACCTGGGAGCGGTCTAGATAGGGTAACTTGCATTGCAAATCAATACGTTGCCTAATGGCTGCATAGGACTGCATTTTGAGCCGGTCCCAGAGTTCAGTTTGGCCTACTAGAATCAGGGCCATAGGGCTTTTGGCATCCATCTTGAAATTCAACAGGAACCTAACTTCTTCCAGCATTTCTTTGTCCAGCAGATGGGCTTCGTCTACGATGACCACGGGCTGCAGGCGGTGGATGCCCTGCATCAATTCGATCTCTTTATGCAGTTGCCGCTTAGCGTCTCCCCGATAAAACTTGGACTCACAGCCCAATTGTTCTAACAGTCCTTTGTAAAAATGCCGCGGGGTTAGCTTTGAATCAGCTAAATACATCACCATAAAAAGGGATGTATCCAAGGTCTCCTTCAAGCACCGGATAGTGGTAGTCTTGCCGGTTCCACAATCCCCGGTTAATACTGCAAACATCTGTCGTTCGGCGGTATATTCAAGCCTTCCCAGAACTTCTTCTAGAAGGTGCGATTGATATAATTGATCGGTAGGTATATCCCTGGAGAAGGGCGTATGCTTTAGCCCGTAGAAGCTCTCAAACATGTTCCTCGCCTCCCTTATGTACTGAACGATAGGATACAGCAGGGACATGGCTGTTTTTGCGTTCCTGGTTCTTTTTGGTTGCTGCGTTAAGAAGCCTCGATGAATCGGCAGGCTCTTTTTGCAAATGTTCGGGCAATGGCGGCTTTCTGCCCACCCTTTCCCCGATAACCAGCTGACGAGCTTTAAAGGGCTGATGTCCTTCGTATTCGATGGTAAGTTCAGTGATTTCAGTAGGATCGAAGATGACATCTACCTTGCATCCGATAAAGGTCAACCCTACCTCATATTTTCTGCCTTCAAAACTGATGCAGCCCGATTTGTCGACCTTCCTTTCCTCACAGTGCAAAAAGGCATTCGCCACTATTTCAGGATCAATATATTTTAAAGTATTACGATCACTCTGATAGGCCACAACTGGACTAAGATGCCCTTCAAGTCCAGAATGGGGCTTGTTTTGATAGCACTCCTCCAACCATACAGCAAACAGCTGGTTAAACTGCTCCAGGCTCTGGGGGCTTTCCAATTTAGCCTCAGCCAGAAACGAGTCTACCACCCGGTTAAATCTTTCGACCTTGCCGCACGATTCTGGAGAGTAGGGTTTTGCAAATAGGAGCCTGATCCCCATTTTGGCACAGGCTCTATTCATCCATTTGTTGCGGTACTGGCCACCGTTATCAAAGTAGACTTTTTCAGGAATCCCATACTTTAAAATGGCTTTTCTGAAGCAGTCCTCTACTATGACTTGGTCCAAGACCGGGTAGAATTCGCCGTGTAAAACCAACCGTGTGGCATCATCCACAAATGTAACCAGGTAAATCTGTTTCTTTTTGCCCCCTACACCAATGGGGAGGTATGGTCCATATTTAATGTCACTATGCCATAATTGATTGCGGTACTTCCTCTGATAACGCCTCGCTGCCACACCGGTTGCAGCATACATACGCATATGTCTGCTACTATACCCTTTTTGAGCCAGCCTTTCCTGTAGGGTACTGCGCTTAATCTGCCCGGGTTGAACCAAACCCTCCCACTCGAGAATCTGAATAATTTGGGATACACTGCGGTTGGGCACCTGACGGCGCAACAATATGGCCTGCTCTAGAATATTTGCCGGTATCGTTTCACCGGAATACCTGACCTTACCTTTAGGCTTTAGTCCACTAAAACCCTCTTTATTGTACTGTTCTAGATACCTGCGCAGGGTGCGTTCGGATATGCCGTTTTGTTCACATATCCGGGCTTTAATTATTCTAGCCTCCCCCGCATCAAGGCCTTCAGTCAGAAGCGGGGCTAGCATATGTACCCGCTGGGCCGCTATTTCTTCTGCTTTTTTTCCATTCCTCAATGCTTAAGCCTCCTTTTTTAAGCCTTTAGCATTAAGTTTAACGCTGTATGTTTATGGACAAAACGCAGAACGGGTATCTGGCCATAAATTTAGATTCGCTATCGGTTTGACAACTCTACTCAGCCATCCAGGGGCATCCCCCACGTACTGCCATATCCTTTGGAGCTTGGAGTGAGGGAGGTTGGGTAGACCCCCCTCATGTCCTTTCAACCCGTACCTTGAAACTATTGATGCCAGGCAACCCCCTAGGTAATCAACCATTTCTACAAACCAGTTTCGCCAGCGCTTTAGGGTAGATTCATCCGCAATTACAGTTTTTTGCCCTTCCTCAGTAATGGTAGCCTCTATATTCCCACTAACATGGCGTTTGTATGGAACCAACTTGTCCGGAAGTTCATGATGAATCTTTTTACACTCAATACATCTCAATCTACGAATGCTCAGGACCCTTTTATTACCCGTACTATCAATGCAAGTTCTCGGCCTTCTGCCTATTGATTTTAAACCTCCACCGCAACAGGGGCACGGGATCTGCTCCAAGCTCCTAACCGAAAACACCCTTAAGGTGCTTCTCTGTCAATTCATATTCTGATATAATAATCATACGGTTTTTTGTAGACATCTCTGGTGCTTCTGTTAACAGCTTTAGCACATTCAAACAGAGGTGTCTTTCCTTTCTGCATGATATGGCCATTATATCCATCAATTCTTGGTCGGGCAAGACCATCAGCTTTTGGTCAATTCGGGTTGGTAGAAACAGATAAAGTAGCAAATTACCGTTATTATGATGAGGACGGTAACCCACAAAAGGGCATATACGCCCGGCTTTTTGAAAAGCATTTCAGCAACCTTATCAAACAGCCTAAGTATAATACCTTATTTAAAGATATTGATTTAGATACCGCAGCAGAAGCTGTCCATAACGGCTATTTTTCTGTTGATAGAAAAGGTGTATTTAAAGACACCAGCGGAGCAACCTTAGCTGATGAGGATGCTTATAATCTCATTATGAAGGACAAGGAACGCCTGCTGTCCTTTGATACCAAGCTAAGATTTATATTTTCCCATTCAACTTTGCGTGAGGGCTGGGATAATCCCAATGTCTTTCAGATATGCACCTTAAACGAAACAAGAAGCGAAGTTAAAAAACGCCAGGAAATAGGACGAGGCCTGCGCCTTTCTGTCAACCAGGCTGGGGAACGACAGCATGGATTTTCCATAAATACTTTAACCGTTATGGCTAATGAGAGCTATGAAGATTTTGCTGATGCCCTTCAAAAGGAATACGAAACAGAAAGCGGCATTAGGTTTGGCATAGTGGAAAGCCATTTATTTGCCAATATCCCCGTGAAACAAGAGGATGGAAGTGTAGAGTATTTAGGTCAAAAGGCATCTGAGTTTATTGTTAAAGAGTTTTTAGAAAACGGCTATATTGACGAAGCAGGTAAGGTGCAGGACAAATTAAAAACTGCTCTTAAAGACAACAAACTAAATATTCCAGAAGAATTTGAACCGGTAAGGGGAGAGATTACAGCCCTTGCCAGAAAGGTATCTAGTAATCTTAATATCAAAAATAATAGTGACAAGAAGGCCATTAAACTTAATAAACAGGTCTATCTTGACCCGGAATTTAAAGACCTCTGGGATAGGATAAAATATAAAACTACCTACTCTGTGGACTTTGACAGTGAAAAATTGGTAGCTGATTGTATAAAGGAAATGCAAAACAGTCTATCTGTCAGTTCCGCAAAACTCATCTATACCAAAGCCGGTCTGGATATAAGTGCCGGTGGGGTTATAGCTGAAGAATCTGATAGATATGCAGTAGGATTAAATGACTCGCAGGAGAATATTCCTGATATCATCGCCTATTTGCAGAATGAAACCAACCTAACCAGAAAAACTATTGTCGAGATACTTTTAAGAAGTAAGACCATTCATCTTTTCAAAAAGAACCCTCAGAGGTATATGGAGCAGGTAGTGCAGATTATATCCACTAAAATGAGGTATATGATAGTTGATGGCATAAAATATACCAAGATTGGCGATGAAGATTATTATGCTCAGGAGCTCTTTGCAACCGAAGAGCTTACCGGCTATTTGTCTAAAAATATGATAGAAAGCAAGAAATCTGTCTATGAATATGTGGTCTATGATAGTGCCAATGAAGAAAACTTTGCCACCAGTTTTGAAAACAATAAAAGCGTTAAACTGTATGCCAAGCTGCCTAGTTGGTTTACCATTCCTACCCCATTAGGAACCTATAACCCCGACTGGGCAGTGCTAATCGAAGTAGATGGCAAGGATAAACTATACTTTGTCCTAGAAACCAAGGCAAATGTTTTATTTGACGCCTTAAGGCCGACGGAAAGTGCCAAGATTAAGTGCGGGAGAAAGCACTTTGAGGCTCTGGGGAATGAAGTGGCTTTTGATGATATAGATAGTTTTGAAGAATTTATTGAGGAAAAGGTAGTGGTTTAACAGAACCAAAGTGTCACGGGGACGGTCCTTTTGACACCCAGATTTCCCAAGGGTATACTTTG
>CAYRCG010000138.1:0-5021 GCA_964422685.1 uncultured Syntrophomonas sp.
CAGCTTTCACTAACCTCACCACCCATTTCTTCTCTTTTTAGGAATTTACATTTGATCGGAAGCTTATGTGCAGCAAGTCTCATCGCCTCGCGCGCTACTTCTTCACTAACCCCAGATAATTCGAACATGATACGCCCGGGCTTAACCACCGCCACCCAATGTTCAGGCGAACCTTTGCCTTTCCCCATTCTAGTTTCAGCCGGCTTCACGGTCAAAGGGCGATCGGGGAATATTTTAATCCATAGTTTGCCGCCTCTTTTTATATAACGGTTGATGGCGATTCTAGCCGCTTCTATTTGCCGGTTGGTTATCCAGGCCGGTTCTAAGGCCTGCAGACCATAATCTCCATAAGTGATGGTATTACCTTTATTGGCCTTCCCGGTAAGGCTGGGCCGATGTTGTTTCCTGCGTTTGACTCTTTTCGGGGTAAGCATTATCTACCTGCCTCCTCCACTACTTTCTGCTTCGGTTCTTGGGGCCTTTGCTTGGCCTCGGGCAAAATCTCTCCCCGGTTAATCCACACCTTAATGCCTATCTTGCCGTAGGTAGTATTGGCTTCGGCGAAACCATAACCAATGTCGGCTCGCAAAGTATGCAAGGGTACTTTGCCTTCGGCGTACCATTCCGTACGGGCTATTTCTGCTCCACCTAACCTGCCGGAAATCGCTATTTTAATGCCAATTCCGCCGGAACGCATGGTACGGCCGACAGTTTGCTTCATGGCGCGCCGGAAAGATATCCTCTTCTCTAGCTGCTGGGCAACATTTTCTGCCACAATCTGCGCATCGAATTCCGGTCTTCTAATTTCCTGGATGTTGATATTGACATTCTTTTTAGTCATTTCCGCTAGGTTGACTTTGAGTCTTTCCACCTCAACTCCACCGCGGCCGATGATAATACCCGGTTTCGCCGTATGGATAGTTACCCTTATCCGGTTGCCGGTACGCTGTATTTCCACTTTGGAAATACCTGCGGCATAGAACCGATCTTTTATAAACTTCCTTAGTTTGAAATCCTCATGTAGTAGCTCGCTATAGTCCCGGTCAGCATACCAGTTGGAATCCCAGTCCCTGATAATTCCTATTCTAAACCCATTTGGATGAACCTTTTGACCCACTATTTTACCTCCCTTTCCCTAAGTACCACGGTTATGTGGCTGGTTCTATGGCGTCTGACATCGGCACGGCCATATGCCCGGGGCCGCATTCGTTTTGCTATCGGCCCTTCATCGATGAATATCTGGGAAATCACCAGGTCATCAGAATCCATATCAAAATTGTGTTCAGCATTGGCGATAGCAGATTGCAGTACTTTCCTTATCAGGGGAGCGGATTTCTTGTTGGTATACCTAAGTATCGCCATGGCTTCGCCAGTATCCTTACCTCTAACCAAATCAGCTACCTGCCGTGCTTTTAAAGGGGATACGCGTATATAGCGCGCAATAGCTCTGGCTTCCATCTTCATCCTCCTTCCTACCGCGCTCTGCTCGATTTTTCGGATTTACCGGCGTGACCCCGGTATATCCGGGTGGGAGCGAATTCGCCGAGTTTCATCCCTACCATATCTTCGGTTACATAGACCGGTATATGCTTGCGTCCATCGTGTACCGCCAGGGTATGGCCGATCATATCCGGCATAATAGTGGAGCGTCGTGACCAGGTTTTTATTACTCTTTTCTGGCCAGATTGGTTCATTACTTCTATCTTTTTTAACAATTTTTCTTCACAATAAGGTCCTTTTTTCAGTGACCTGCCCATCTAAAGACCTCCTTTGGTATATTTACGCCAGCCTTTTGCTGTAAAAAGGCTTCCTCATATCAATCCCTTTAAGGTTTACGCTTTCTTACAATCATATTGTCCGAGGGTTTTTTCCTGCGGGTTTTACCGCCGATAGCAATCTTACCCCAAGGCGAAACGGGATACTTTCTGCCGACG
This sequence comes from uncultured Syntrophomonas sp., assembly GCA_964422685.1. Lineage (GTDB taxonomy): Bacteria > Bacillota > Syntrophomonadia > Syntrophomonadales > Syntrophomonadaceae > Syntrophomonas. Next base: position 1,935 of record CAYRCG010000138.1, read on the forward strand.
GGGGCACGGCCTTCCCCCCCACCATGCGGGTGATCAGCAGGGTTCATAACTGCCCCGCGCACACTAGGCCTGATGCCTAACCAGCGACTACGTCCGGCTTTCCCCAAAGTCATGTTCTCATGCTCTAGGTTCCCCACCTGCCCCAGAGTAGCCCGGCAGCTCACATGAATAAGCCTTACTTCACCGGAAGGCAAGCGCACATGGGCGTAAGCCCCCTCTTTCGCCATTAATTGGGCTACTACTCCGGCTGAACGCACCAATTGTGCCCCTTTACCCGGCCGTAGCTCAATGTTATGAATCAAAGAGCCTACCGGTATATCTTTCAGCGCCAGGCTGTTGCCGGTTTTAATATCGGCCTCAGGTCCCGATTCTACAATATCGCCTACTTTAAGGTTATGCGGTGCTATGATATATGCCTTATGCCCATCGAAATAATGCAATAAAGCTATATTGGCTGAGCGGTTAGGATCATATTCGATAGCAGCCACCCGGGCGGGAACTTTGTCTTTAATCCGTTTGAAATCGACTATACGGTACTGCCGTTTATGTCCGCCGCCCCGGTGTCTAACCGTAATACGACCTTTCACATTGCGACCGGCTTTTCTTTTGAGGGGGGCGAGCAGGCTTTTTTCCGGTTCCTGCTTAGTAATCTCCTCAAAACTCATGGTGGTCATGTGCCTTCTGCTATGTGTCGTAGGCTTAAATTTTTTTATGCCCATTTTTCGTTTCACTCCTTATTACGAGCTCGGTTCGAACATCATTCGCTAGCATTACATGCCTTCAAATAAACGAATTTTGTGGCCGGGCTTAAGACAAATTATCGCTTTTTTACGATCGGGTTTCTTCCCTTCAAACCGACCCATTCTTTTCGGTTTGCCTTTTATATTCATGGTATTTACGCTTTCAACCCGTACCGCAAAGATGTTTTCTATAGCGTTCTTTATCTCAGTTTTATTGGCCCGCTTATCCACAATAAAGGTGTATTTATTATCAGCCAGCAAGTTCATTGATTTTTCAGTAACCACCGGCTTTATTATAATATCCCGGTAATCCCTCATTTAGGCAAACACCTCCTCTATCCGGGCTACTGCCTCGCGGGTTATGAGCAAAGTATCATAATTCAGCAAATCATACACATTGATAAAATCTACCTTTAATGGTTTCACCCCAGGAATGTTTCGTGATGATTTCATTACATTGGTATCACCGGAAGCAGTTACCACCAGGGTTTTCTTTCCCACCGGAAAGGATTTGAGAGTCTGCATCATAAGCCTAGTTTTGGGTTCCTCGAAAATGAGGGAATCCAGTACGATGATGCTATTATCTAAAACCTTGGTGGAAAGAGCCGATTTCATAGCCAGCCTTCTAACCTTACGCGGCAGTCTGTAGGAATAATCCCTGGGCCTAGGGCCAAAAGCAACTCCGCCTTTGGTCCACACAGGATTCCTGCTACTACCAACACGCGCCCTACCAGTACCTTTTTGTCTCCAGGGTTTCCTGCCGCCTCCCCGGACCTCTGCCCGAGTCTTACTAGAGGCAGTACCCACCCGCTTATTAGCCAATTGCATTTTTACAAAATCAAACATAACTGCCTTATTGGGTTTAATGCCAAAAACGCTGTCGTTTAACTCTATTTCTCCAACCTGGGCCCCGCTCATATCATACATTGCAACTTTGGGCATCTTTTTGCCTACCTCCTCTTAAAATAGTGGACCGTTCAAAGAACTGCTTCCTGCTATTTTTCTTTAACCGAATTCTTTATGATAACCATGCCTTTTTTGGGCCCTGGAATTGAACCTTTGATAAGAATTAGATTCCTATCCGGATAGACTTTTACTACCTTCAAGCCCTGGACCGTGACCCTTTCTCCCCCAAGTCGACCCGGGAGTTTTCTTCCCTTAAATACGCGGGCTGGCCCCTTTGCCGCCAGGGAACCGGGACGCCGGTGATATTTAGAACCATGCCCCATGGAGCCGCGGGCGAAGTTGTGTCTCTTAACAGCGCCGGCAAAGCCTTTGCCCTTCGAAGTGCCAATTACATCGACTAGATCTCCTGCTGCAAAAACTTCCGCTGTTATTTCCTGCCCTATATCGAATTCATTCACATTATCCACCTGGAATTCCTTTATATAGCGCAACGGCTTTGTATTGGCTTTTTTGAAGTGTCCTTTGGCCGGCTTGTTGGCTAATTTTTCTTTCAGGTTGTAAAAGCCTACCTGAATGGATTCATAACCATCACTTTCCAAGCTTTTTTTCTGCAAGACTGTACAGGGTCCGGCTTCAATTATGCTTACCGGTATAGCTTTATCATTCTCATCGAAAATCTGCGTCATGCCGATTTTAATTCCCATTATGGCTTTCTGCTTAGCAATCACCTTAATTACCTCCATCTTTTGGCGATAGGTTGGAAGTGGGACATCCAACTTCACTTCTCTTTATTACTTCTTACTGCTTGCAGGACCCTTTTTTCCCACTGGCCCGTTAAGCATAAGGGTTATATGGTTATAATTTGATTTCTATGTCTACTCCTGAAGGTAAATCCAGATGCATCAAAGCATCTATAGTCTTAGAATTAGGATCCAGGATGTCTATTAAACGCTTATGGGTCCTCATTTCAAACTGCTCCCGCGAATCCTTGTTTACATGGGGAGAGCGCAGGATAGTATAGATACTCCTCTCCGTAGGCAGGGGTATGGGGCCGGATACTCCGGAACCATTTTTCCTGGCTGTTTCTACAATCTTCTGGGAGGACTGATCCAGAAGCTTGTGATCAAATGCCTTTAGTCTAATCCTTACTTTTTGCTGGCCATTCACTCTTTCTTAACCTCCTTAGACTGGCTTACTATAAATACACGCACCCATGCGTTCGGGGGCCAGGGAATCTTTTCCCTGGCCGTCTACCCTTTAATCTCTTATTCGTTCAGGCTGGTAACAACACCGGCGCCTACAGTTCTGCCGCCTTCGCGGATGGCAAATCTCAGGCCCTCTTCTATGGCTATCGGGGTTATCAGCTCTATGGCCATCTGGACATTATCCCCGGGCATTACCATCTCTACTCCTTCGGGTAACTGGATTATCCCGGTTACGT
>CAYRCG010000139.1:0-5010 GCA_964422685.1 uncultured Syntrophomonas sp.
ATACCATTATTGTTGCTGCTACTGCATCAGAGCCTGCGCCTTTGCTTTATATGGCTCCTTATGCCGGAGTAGCAATGGCGGAAGAATTTATGGAGGCCGAGGGCAAGGACGTTCTCATTATTTATGATGACCTTTCCAAGCATGCCGTAGCGTACCGCGAAATGTCCCTGTTGCTCCGCCGCCCTCCCGGCCGCGAAGCTTATCCGGGTGATGTTTTCTACCTGCACTCCCGTTTGTTGGAAAGGGCATGCCGCCTGAATGACGCCCACGGTGGTGGTTCCATAACCGCCTTGCCCATTATTGAAACTCAGGCCGGCGACGTATCCGCCTATATCCCGACTAATGTTATATCTATTACCGATGGCCAGATTTATTTGGAAGCGGACTTGTTCAACGCCGGGCAGCGACCTGCGGTAAACGCCGGTCTGTCGGTCAGCCGAGTCGGGGGGTCTGCTCAGACCAAGGCTATGAAATCGGTTGCCGGTCAGTTGCGCCTGGATTTGGCCCAATTCCGTGAATTGGCAGCATTTGCCCAGTTCGGTTCCGATTTGGATAAAGCCACTTTGGCCCGCTTGACCCGTGGTGAAAGAGTAACCGAGATATTGAAACAAGGACAGTATGTCCCTATGCCGGTACAGGAACAGGTTGTATCCATTTATGCTGGGGTTAATGGTTACCTGGACGAAATACCGCGGGATAAAATAAGTGAGTTTGAGGTTGATTTCCTCAAATATATGCGCAGCGCCAACAGCGATATATTGAACTCCATTAAGGATACTGGGAAATTGGATGATGCAATGGAGCAAAAACTCATCAAGGCGATTAATGAATTCAAAGCTACTTTTGCGGTTTAGGTGGTGAACTAAATGGCAGGAGCAGGTGTAAGAGAGTTTAAACGTAGAATTAGAAGTGTACAGAATACCCAGCAGATAACTAAGGCTATGGAGATGGTAGCAGCGGCAAAATTGCGCCGGGCGCAAGAAGCAGCCGAAGCCTCCCGACCCTATAATGAAACCTTGAGCGGCACCTTAGCTCGCTTGGCGGCAGTATCCCTTGATGTTAAGCATCCACTGCTGGTGAAGAGGGAAGAAGTGCGCAAAGTCGGTTACGTCGTAATTACCGCCGATAGGGGTCTTTGCGGCGGTTACAATACCAACATCATCAGAGCAGCCAATGCAGCCGTTGCTGAGGATGAAAGAAAAATCGAGAATGGTATTATTGCTGTGGGCAGGAAAGCACGTGACTTCTACCGCAAACGCGGGGGTTTAGAAGCCGAGTTTGTCAACTTGGGGGATAGCATAAGTTATGCTGATGCCCGTGAAATAGGACAATATGTCACCAATGCCTATGAGAATGAGGAAGTGGATGAGGTATATCTTGTCTATGCGAGATTTGTCAATGTATTGCGGCAGGTACCGACTGTAACCAAACTTTTACCGATAGAACCGCCGACCCAGGAGAAAGCGGAAAGCGGCGATATCCGGGAAACACGGCAAGTAGACTATATCTACGAGCCTAGTGCGGAAGATATACTTTTGGCTTTGTTACCCCGGTATATCGGTAGCCAAATATATAATGCTATGTTGGAAGGCAAGGCTAGCGAGCAGGGTGCAAGAATGACCGCTATGGGTAATGCTACCGCAAACGCTAAAGAAATAATTGGCAATCTTACTCTGGAAATGAACAAAGTAAGACAGGCGGCCATCACCGATGAAATCCTCGATATCGTTGGTGGTGCCGAAGCCCTCAGTAAAGGAGGAAAGTAGATAATGGCGAATGTAACCTATGGAGAGGTAACCCAGGTTATCGGCGCGGTTGTTGATATACGTTTCAAACCTGGAGAACTACCAGACCTGATGAACGCGATTACGATTAGATCCGGCGAACAAGAAGCTGGATATACGGCCGTTGCCGATATCGATGTCACCCTGGAGGCTATGCAATTGCTGGGCAATGACGTAGTCCGTTGCGTGGCCTTGCAGCCAACTGATGGTATCAGCCGTGGTATGAAAGCGGTTAATACTGCTGCCGCCATTAAGATACCTGTCGGCGAAGGATGCCTGGGTAGAATACTCAATGTTTTGGGCCATCCGGTTGACGAAGCCGGTCCGGTTAATGCCTCGGACTATTGGGAAATCCACCGCAAACCGCCCGCACTGGTAGACCAGTTGCCGGCGACCGAACAGCTAGAAACGGGGATAAAGGTTGCCGACCTTATTTGTCCTTATGCCAAAGGTGGTAAAATAGGACTATTCGGCGGGGCCGGAGTCGGCAAAACCGTTATTATCCAGGAACTGATAAGGAACATTGCCTATGAACATGGAGGATATTCAGTTTTTACCGGTGTTGGTGAACGCACCCGTGAGGGAAATGACCTCTGGGGTGAAATGACGGAGTCCGGCGTTATCGACAAATGTGCGTTGATATTCGGACAGATGAACGAGCCTCCCGGAGCGCGCTTGCGGGTCGGCTTAACCGGAATGACCGTAGCGGAATACTTCCGTGATTTCTCCGGGCTGGACGTTCTGATATTTATTGATAACATTTTCCGTTTCGCTCAGGCAGGTAACGAAGTATCGGCTTTGTTGGGCCGCATGCCCTCCGCTGTTGGTTACCAACCAACCTTGGCGACAGACATGGGTTATCTGCAAGAGCGTATAACCTCCACCAGAAAAGGCTCTATCACTTCCGCCCAGGCGGTTTATGTCCCGGCTGACGACTTGACTGACCCGGCACCGGCAACCACCTTTGCCCACTTGGATGCAACCACGGTTCTTTCCCGTGCCATCTCTGAGTTGGGTATTTATCCGGCGGTTGATCCCCTAGACTCAACCTCCCGGATTCTCGACCCGCAGGTAGTCGGAGAAAAGCACTATAATACTGCCCGTGGTGTACAGAGGATACTGCAGCGCTATAAAGAGTTACAGGACATCATCGCTATTTTGGGTATGGATGAATTATCTGATGAAGATAAGCTCATAGTTTCCAGGGCCCGTAAGATTCAAAGGTTCCTATCCCAGCCCTTCCACGTGGCGGAACAGTTTACCGGTTCACCGGGAATCTATGTACCCACCAGCGAGGCGGTAGAATCATTTAGCCAGGTATTGGAAGGTAAATACGATCATCTGAGTGAGGACTCCTTCTATATGGTAGGGAATATAGATACCGCGGTTGCCAAAGCTAAAAGACTGGAGGCGTAGCCCATGGCAGAGAGTACCTTTATGCTGGAAGTAGTTACCCCGGAAAAGATATTATTCCGGGACGAGATCCAGTTTATAGTGGCTCCAGGTATAGAAGGCGAATTGGGAATCTTGAAAGACCACGCCCCTTTGGTAGCAGCGCTTAATATCGGTGTTTTACGCTATAAGAACTCTACCGGTACGCCCAAGCACATGGCAGTTAGCGGCGGTTTTATGGAAGTTATCGATAATGGAGCCCGAGTTTTGGCTGAAACCGCAGAACATGGCGAAGAAATTGATGTGCTGAGAGCCAAGGCTGCCAAGGAAAGGGCAGAAAAACGGCTGGAAGTAAGAAGTGAAGAAATTAATCATGCTCGGGCCAAAATGTCTCTGCAAAGGGCGATAGCGCGCATTAGAGCAAGCGAGAAACCAATTTAGGACCTGGACCAAACGTTAGACAAAGCCGGAAAGAATTATTCTTTCCGGCTTTGATTTGTCGAGGATTAAATAATATAATGCTAATAACTGTAGTAAAAAACCTCCCAAGGCTATTTTAATTGCCGAGCCCGGATGTTCGCTAAAGTCGACACGGGGGCATTATAGCAGTAACACAAAAGGTATAAGAAGGGAAAATTAATGAGAACGGTGTTGTTTATTCTTATCGGCCTTGTATTTATCTCGACCCTGGTATTGGGAATACTAATTTGGCGGCAAACCATAAAAATAGAAGAGAAAGCCTTGGCGGCAAAGCGGCGCGGGGAGGCTTATGCGCCGCCGTTCGACAGCGAGGATGAAGAGGAAGACCGGGACGATAAATGGTATTAAAGTGAAGTACCAGGAATGAATCCTGATATTACTTAATACTATTAGGCATGAACAAAAAAATCGGGATAATATTAATAATAACGGCAGGGCTGCTATCCCTGCTGTTTCTGTATTTTACGCTAGTGCGCTCGGGCAAAGATACTCCACAGTTTGCGGAGCCTAGCATTACGCTTTACCGCAGCCAAGAAAACAAACTGTGCCGACTAGAATTAGAAGAATACATAAAAGGTGTGGTAGCGGCGGAGATGCCGGCCTCTTTTGAGACCGAAGCCCTAAAAGCCCAGGCGGTAGCAGCCAGGACTTACACTTTAAGAAGATTAATCGATGGGCGCAAATACGCCCAGGATGCGGATCTTTCCGATAATATCTATGAATGTCAAGCCTATGTTACCCGGGAGGAATTTGCCGATAGACACCCCCGAGGAACGCAGGAATGGCAAAAGAAGATTGAAGCAGCATGCGATGATACCCGGGGGGAAATCATGCTTTATAAAGGCGAGCCGATCGATGCCCTATATCATTCGACCTGCGGGGGGAAAACTGAAAGCGCCGCCGAAATAACGGGGCAGGATATAGCCTACCTACAATCGACCAAATGCAATTATTGCTCTCAATCCAATTATTACGAATCTGTGCAGGTCTTCTCTCCCCGGGAACTGCAAAAATTGACTGGGGTTTCCCAACCGGAGGCGGTTAAGATACTGAGTAAAACCCCCTCTGGGCGTAGCAAAAAACTGCAGCTTGATAATCGGACTATATCAGCCGAAGAGTTCCGCCGCATCTTACAGTTACCCTCCACTAATCTAAACCTTAAAAATGATAATAAGCAGTTATTAATTATAAGCAAAGGCTATGGACATGGCTTAGGTATGTGCCAATACGGAGCCAATGGCATGGCCAGTCGGGGAAAAAGCTATCGGGATATATTGAAGAAATACTATAAGTGTATAGAGTTTTACCGTATGGATTATTAGAATTCTCCCTTTTTGTTCTTCTACCGGGAGTA
>CAYRCG010000140.1:0-3292 GCA_964422685.1 uncultured Syntrophomonas sp.
CTATTGTTAGTAATAATACCTGGAAAATTCTTATTGCTTTTTTTAATCGTTAAATTATTAGGTTACCATAGCCGCATTGCCTTCTTAGTAGGGATGGGAATGATGCAAACAGGAGAGTTTTCCTTTGTTATGGCTAAACTTGGCTTGGATGAAAGCCTCATATCACCTGATATTTATAACCTCATTCTGGCTAGTTCTATTATTAGTATTTTATTGACACCTTTATTTATTAAAATAGCGCCCTCTTTTTATCTCGAAATAAGCAGAACTTGGCTATGGCAAAAGCTATTCCTAGAAGCGGATCTAGAAGAAAGCGAAATCGACAGCTCCGGATTAAGAGATCATGTAATCTTAGCCGGTTATGGTCGGGTTGGCAAAAATATCGGCCAAGGACTACAACAAATCGGACTCGATTTCATTGCCATTGATTACGATTACCATTCCATCCGCAATCTTAGCGATGCAGGCATACCATATCTTTATGGCGATGCCTCCAACGAGGTTTTGTTGGCTCAAGCGCGACCGGACTTAGCACGGCTGGCTATTGTCGCACTCCCAGATATATTCTCTAATCGCCGTGCCACCTACAATCTTTTGAAACTTAACCCCAACCTAGTTATTTTGGCCCGGGCCCACAATGAATGGGAAAAAGAGATACTATACCAGCAAGGGGCCGCAGAAGTAATTCAGCCGGAAATGGAAGCCGGTTTACAATTAATGAGGTATCTGATTCTTCACCTGAATCTTCCCCTGGAGGAAGTTGATAAATACCTGGAAACCTTATATATCAAAGATCATGAAGCAATGATCAGCCACAAAAAGGAGATAATAGCGAAACGCGAGAGGAATCTTAAGGTAAGAGAATTCCTGGTTGCCGCTAATTCTCCATTTATGGGTAAGAAACTAATAGATTCAATGATTCGGGAAAAAACCGGTTGTAGCGTTGTTACTATAAAAAAAGCTGATGGGGAGCTTCTATTAAATCCTTCTAGCAAAGAGACCTTGGGCAAAGGTGATTTAGTGGTGGTAATGGGAGATTCCCGACAAATATTAAGATTTGCTCAATTAAACGGCGGCGAATTACAGCCTAGATAATAGCCATAAGGTGTGGAATAGTGCCGACTACCAAATAAGCATACGTAGATGCACCCAACCACTATTTTAGGCACTTCCCCAACTTCCTATAATGAACATTATGTAAACTACGATGTTTCCGGGTTAACTTCTTTCTAACTTTTTAGCCCTACTGCTGCCAGGGGGCTTATTCGGATAATTCTGCCATTATTAAATAAATGCGCGGAAAAGAATAAAATTCCCTATCTTCCAGAGTGATAGTTTCTAGGATGTGAACGCAAAGCGGGTCATTTTCGCCGGTCGTAGAGCGGCGTGAAAAGTTTATAATGTCCATAGATATAAAAGCGGGGGGAATACTATCCCCCCGCTATAGAACAAAGGTATGGAATTCAACTTCCGGATTGAACCGCTACAAGACTAACAGCACCATATTTTTCCCTTAAACGCGGTTTTTCAATCTTGCCGGTAGGGTTGCGCGGGACCTCATCAAAAATTATTTCTCGGGGGCGCTTATATCGTGGCAAAGGGGCACAGAAAGATTTTATCTCTTCTTCGCTACAGCTATAACCAGATTTCAGTTCTATGATAGCGGCGGCTATTTCCCCTAAGCGCTTTTCCGGTAAACCGATAACGGCTACATCCTTGATGGCTTGGTGAGTGCGGAGGAATTCCTCAATCTGTACCGGATATAGATTTTCCCCGCCGCTTATGATGACATCTTTTTTTCTATCTACTAAATAGATGAAACCATCTTCATCCGCCCGGGCCATATCCCCGGTAAATAACCAACCGTCCCTAAGCACCGCAGCCGTGGATTCCGGATCATTATAGTAGCATTTCATTAACCCCGGTCCTTTTACGGCTAGTTCCCCCACCTCCCCCTGGGGAACAGAACAACCATTACCATCGGATATTTTCGCTTCCCATTTATAGCCTGGTATGCCAATGGCACCGACTTTATGGATATTGTCGGTTCCTAAGTGGACTGCCCCAGGCCCTATCGATTCGCTCAAACCATAATTTGTGTCATAAAGGTGATTAGGGAAATACTGTTTCCAGCGTTTAATAAGGCTAGGCGGAACAGGTTGTGCACCGATGTGCATCAACCTCCACTGAGCGAGTTCATAATCCTCCAGTCTTATATCTCCCCTATCAATGGCATCAAGAATATCCTGGGCCCATGGGACTAAAAGCCAGACAATGGTGATCTTTTCCTCCGAAACCGTTCTTAAAATCCATTCGGGTTTTACCCCACGGAGTAATACCGCTTTGCTTCCTGCTAGCAAACTACCGAACCAATGCATCTTTGCCCCGGTATGATAAAGCGGCGGAATACACAGGAAATTATCCTCCCGGGTTTGACCATGGTGGTTTTGTTCGGTGTAACAAGCCGTCATCAAGCTCCGATGGCTGTGCAGAATAGCCTTAGGAAATCCGGTAGTACCTGAAGAAAAGTAAATAACTGCATCATCTTCGTCCCTCAATACTACGGCAGGTGGTTCCGATGAACAATTAGCGGTAAGGCGGTCATAGTTTTCTGCGAATGAAGGACGGTTTTCCCCAGCGTAAAATAAGGGCTTGATGCCCTCTATCTGATGGTGGATGCTTTCTATTCGGCCAATGAATTCCGGTCCAAAAATCAAGGCTTTAGTTTCGGATAACTCTAGGCAATATTTTATTTCATCAGCGGTATAACGAAAATTTAAGGGTACGGCAATAGCACCTGTTTTTAATATGCCAAAATAAATAGGTAACCATTCTAAACAATTCATTAAAAGAATAGCTACCTTGTCCCCTTTTTTAATTCCCCTTTTTAGCAAAAGATTGGCCAGACGATTAGCTTTTTCATCGAAAACGCGCCAAGTCATGTCACGACGGTATTCACCAGCCGGGTTGTTTTCAATTAGTTCATATTCTAACCAAGTCACGTGGTGACTTTCTTGTAAGTCGAGGTTTATTTCCGTAAGGCATATTTCCGAGGCATAAAGTTCGGCATTCCGAGCTAGTATCTCTGTTATAGGCATTTCTACTTTCCTCCCGTTCTACATTTGGCAAGATATTCATGAAATTAAAATACCGTACTTCATTCAAAATACTACAGACAATTATAAGACAAGGCCTGACTATTAATCAATACTATTAACCGCAATATTCCTTTTATGCAGGGCGGTTATATAGGCGTCACCATTATATCCTTCAAAAACCCCTTACCCCTCAC
>CAYRCG010000140.1:3392-4990 GCA_964422685.1 uncultured Syntrophomonas sp.
ACCCCTTACCCCTCACGCCTCACCATTTCATACTAACCCCCATGGAAAGCGGGCTCAGCGCAAAGAATGTTAAATTTCAAAACCTAATTTCTTCGCAATCATTTCATAAGTAGGCAATTTTACCCCACAGTTCCGTCCCAGGCGCAAAACCTCAAAGATAATTCCATCTATCTCGGAAGCCTTCCCCTGCTTTAGATCCCTTTGCAAAGAAGTAGAAGCAGTCGGGGATAGATTATCCAGTATTTCTAGGTTTTTTTCCACAATATCTACCGTAAAGTAAATGCCCATAGCTTCAGCCAGATTTTCAATCTCATGCATAAGGGCAATGAAGGTATCCCTTACTTCACCTTCTTTTTGAGCAGCCCCAGCATTAATATCATAGTATATCCCACAAGCAGCCATGGGGGACACATAGGAGAACTTCTGCAAGGCATCTCTTTTTATATTGTCCGATAGAATGCTACTAATACCGCTTTCCTCTAGGTCTAAAGCCACCTGCGTAAGAACCGGACGGTATTCCTCCGGCTTTCTTACCCCGAAAACCACCCGGAATATATCGCCTTTTTGAAGAATAGTACCTGGTTCTTTAATCTCGGAGGATATATAAATGCAACCATCGGTTACTAGTATATCCGGTAGCATTTCCTGTATTTTTTCTCCCGTACCGAAAACATTTAATATAGGAATAACGATAGTGTCCCGATGGGCTACCTTTTTTATAAAAGGGATAGTATCTAGCAGAGAATAGTTTTTTACACAATTAAAAATAACATCCGGCTGTTCCTTATAATGCTCCATATCCCGGGCTTTAACGGGATAAACAGTATAATTACCTTTTCTTGTGGTTTCCATCCTTAGCCCCCACTTTTGCATGAGTTCAAGATGTTCTCCCCTGGCGATTAAAGTAACATCTTTGCCGGCTTCAGTCATATAAGCCCCTAAGCTGCCTCCAGTACCACCGGCGCCTATTATCAAGTATTTCATTTCGTTCCCCCCGTAGTTTATTAGGATTAATCTAGCTATAATAGCATTATAGCATTCTAGGATTATTCTCGGGTTTCCGGTATCTGCAAGTTATTAGTAATTAGATGAGAGGCTATCGATTGCCCATGTATATTATTTAACCGGGTGTTAAAAATAGATAGAAGTGTACGAGAAAGCCGCTAGATGTACACTGTTTAAATTCCGTTACCATAGTAGGGTTATTATAATATTTACCCTGTTGCGAGAAACCACATTTTGTCGCCGGGATTGCGCGAATATTGCTTTTCGCCACGAATCATACAAAAAGGGAGGTTTTTTATTGGTCGCTAACATCCAAAGTGTGTTAAACAATCCCAATATTCTAATACCTTTAGTAATTTGGTCCGTAGTTTGGAAAGGACTAGCCCTGTGGCGAGCAGCCCGGTTAAAACAAATAGCTTGGTATATAGCATTACTAATTCTTAATACCTTGGGAATATTTGAGATCATCTATATTATCGCAACAAATAAAATGTATAAAGAGATTACTGAGAGATGACAAAGGGGCGGGGAAATTCTTCCCTGGGGTGATAAGCTTTGCAGGGGGATGATTCCCCGCAAGGCTCGGAGTGACG
>CAYRCG010000141.1:0-4817 GCA_964422685.1 uncultured Syntrophomonas sp.
CATTATATCCTAATATGGGTTTAGCTCCAAAAAACAAGTAGGGGTTAATATGAAAAGGTGAGGAGTGAGGGGTGAGTCTTCATAGCAATGACGGGGACGTTTAGAAAAAAGGATTGCGCCTTTCTTGGGGTTCTGTTTCTGCATCTTCCCTTATTCCTCCAACCTGCGGCAAAGGCGAAAGATTCCGCTCAAAGTAAGCTACCAGAGTGAGACTCAGGGTTATTTCCTCCGTTTCGTGTTTCTCGGATTTTTGCAGTACCGGCTCCGGAGGAGCTAAAGGAATCTCCGACCCTTCAATTTCTTGCCGGCAGGGGTTCTTCTCCTGAATCTCCATTTGTGTTATATCGTCCTCAATCGTTGTTCCCCGATCGTTGGACATTTTGCAGTGCTCAATGTGAAGTATCCGCGGGGATTCTTCTATAGCGGATATAAAGCCTAGTAAGCGAGGGTAGGTCCCTTTTACGCTAATCCCTAATTCCATCTTTTGCAACTCGTCCGCTGTGCTCTGACCTCCCTTTCCTTCCCGCCCCGCGGTTTGGGGCTGTGAATGTCTTAAGGTAACTAACTTAACACCATTTTTCCCGGCGCTATTATCCAAATAGTTTAGCAGCTCGGGTAGGCAAGGGTTTGGGGGGATAGCTATTTCTAATTCCCGGCTTTTTCCCAAAGCCGAGCTATAGTCACCGGCGAAAACCTCATGGTTCCTTACCGATTTTTCATCCCTTTGAATGCTAAGCTGCAAGGCTAGGTTCTCATCCTTCAGCCGTTCCAGTTTTCCTTCCAGGGGTAATAGGCAGAAGCGATTATATAGGTATATTAAAAACATGAATCCTAATAAGCAGCACAATAATATTTCGCGTTTAGAAAGTTTCAACCTATTTGTCCCCCCGGTTTATTTCTAGATTAAATTCTAACTCTTCCCTATCTTCTACTACGCTGCTGTTAAGCATTGATGGCTCCCCCCAGAAGGTCTTTTCCCTAAGCGCGGACACTAACAAAGATAATTCCTGGTGGTCCGCGGCATAACCCTGCAGAATAATCCTTCCCTTTTCCATCTCTATTCCTCCTAGGATTACCCCCGGGGGAAGGTTTTTTTCTATTTCCCGGATCGCGGCAAGGTAGGACACCTCCTGCCGATACAATTCTTTTAAGAGTTTGTCCTTGCGGGATATATTTTCCCCCTGCTTTTCCTCCATCGTTCCTTCCCGGGATAAAGATGATAGCTTACCGGCTTCTTCTTTGAGTTGCTTGTTCAGCCTCTGCTCTTGCAGCATTTCCCCATGGACCGAACGGTAAGAAAGGGCCATGCCCCCACACAATAGCAAAAGGAATAGAAGCCCCAGGATGCACACCATTCTTTTGGACTTAAGACCTTCTTTTTCTAGCAAATTAATGGCTATGCCAGTATATCTTCTCATCCCCATAACCCCCGGCTAGCCAGTCCTATTGCCGCTGGGAAATCGCTGCATAATTCCGAACGATACTCTTCGGCTCTGGGGGATAAATGTAAATAACCGGGTGTAGTAAGGGTTGCCGTGGCAGTGTTTAAAACCGCAGCTAGATATTTTGCCAATCCCCGGAGTTTAGCACCCCCACCCCAAAGATATAATTGTTCGATGGGTATTTCCCGTTGTTGTCTTTGAAAGGAAGCGAGCATTTGCCTCAACCGACCCGAAAAATCCTCCACTGAATCCCGAATTTGCGGGTTTTCTTTTATATCCATTTTTCCTAGTAACAGGTCTCCTCCTAGATTAGCACCTATCTCCGCTAAAAAAGAGGCAAACCTTTTCTGAAAAAGCAGATTACGCTGTTTGAAAATAGCTAGATTAGCGTAGGAAAAACCGATATCCAGATAGGCTTCTAGGCCTTTTAACTCGTGGTTATGCCAGAGCCGGTTCAGGGCTAGGGCGGGAATTTCTACTGCACGAAGGCGTAAACCGGCTAAGGTACAGACCTGCTTTAGGTACTCCACCTGCAGACGTTCCGCGGCTATGAAAAATACCTCCCTTTTACGATTGCCGTTGTTGTCGTTTTCACCCAGGAAGTGAATATCGCAGGCCGTTTCCTCTAGGGAAAAAGGCAAGGAAGGGGAGGATTGAAACATGGCGGCTTCCCGGCTTTCTTCCCGGTTCATACGCGGTAAAATGTAGTTAGCACAGAATACCTCTTGACAGGATAAAGCTGATATAACCTTTTTACCTTTCCAGCCCAATTTGTTTACAAGTGGGGAAATGGCTTTCCCCAATTCTTCAGGAGCAGCGATCCTGCCCTGCTCTAAAAGTCCTTCCGGAGTGGGCATTGAGGCCAGTTCCGCTAATTCTAATCCCATTCCTGCCTTTTTTGCCCGGGCTAGTTTGATTTTTTTACTGCCGATATCCAAGCCGATTCCGCTACGATTAAAAAGCATGAGTACTCCTCTCTTTATCATCCGGGGAGGCGCTTCCCGTTCAATTTTTTGGCTAATATCCCGAAGCATATCCCCATATTGCGATTAGTTCAGCCTGATACATCCATACCAACCAGGCAGCTACAGCGAGAAAGGGGGCGAATTTGATAGGGGTCTTTAGCCCAGCCTTTTTCTGCACCAAAAGTGCCGTTGCCCATAACCCCCCCAAACAGGAAGAGATAAGAAAGACCATAGCTGCACCCTGCCAACCGGTGAACGCACCTATAAGAGCGGCTAGTTTAATATCCCCTCCCCCCATCCCCCCCCGGGAAATTAGGGCTATGAAAAGAAAAACGAGGCCGAAGCCCGAAGCACCCAAAAGTGATTGTTTAATACCTATGGTGCCAAAGCTCAGCCCTAAACCCAGTATAAGCCCGGCGATGCTTAAGGTATCGGGAATAATCCCTTCGTTTATATCGGTAAAGGCAGCGCTTAACAGGATAGCGGTCAACAGTAGACCGCTGAGTGTTTGCATAGATAATCCCCATTTTAATAAAACCAACATCCACAGTACCGGGGCGATTATCTCTACTATTAAATGCTGTAAAGCTATCCTATCCCCGCAATAGCGGCATTTCCCCCGCAAAAAGATAAAACCGAGTATGGGCAGGAGGTCGAGGGGATTTAGCCTGTGGGAGCAGGCGGGGCAATGGCTGGGTGGTTTAATTAGGGATTCGCCCCGGGGAAGCCGGTAGATTACTACATTAAGAAAAGAAGCCAGGGGTAAGAATATTATGGCTATAAATGCGTAATAGTACATGGCTACACCTATCTCCCCCGTAATTTCCGGACACTATCTCGACAAAGAAGGCCGTTTATGTAATCTTCTGCTGCAAAATACGGTTTTTGCAAAGGGTTAAATATCAGTTCCCCAGCGGTAATATTCGATTACTGCGCTTTCATAAGGCTGCGGACTGACAGCACTGTACCTATATAGGATTCCTGCCTGCAAGGTCCTTTTTGATTGCCTGAATACTGCAGTCGACTTCAGGCAATAGCGGCATTCTATCATCTCGTTCTCTGAGGATTCATCGTTTTTGCCTTCCGAATCGATCGGGTGAAGCCCCGGCTCCACAATCTTCTCCGTTACTTTTATCCTAGCTCTTATATCGTCTGTAAGGGTGACTTCTTCCTCAAATTCGGACGGTAAACCTCGTCGCCATATTTCCTCTATAGCCCACTCTACCCCACCATCAGCCGCTTCTTGGGCTTGTTGGGATTGATACATGTAGCAGCTTAGTTTCTTCTCCGTATTAGCCAGATCAATACAGGATAGCATCCAAATAGAAAAGAAGAGCATTACTACCAAAGCTATTAGCATTAAGGCTCCGTCTTTATTGTTCAAGAAATTCATTGTCCCCCCAAGCCTTCTTCCGGGCTTTTCCCCTTCGTTTTTCCCCAGCTTTTCTATATTAATGGATTAATGGGTAGAATCAATACGGGGGCGCACGGCTGCGCTTAGCCGGCAGGCTTCATTACTTACCGAGGATTCGACGGTGACTGTTATCAAACCGGATTCTACATCTGAATGGAAGTTCAAATAGCTGATGTTTTGTACCAGGGCCAGGTTGTTTCTCCGCAGATTATTGTTATTCAAGAAGTAACATATTTCTTCTGCCTGTTTCCCCTCTACCGGTAAAAATAAAGTTATTTGTTCGCAATCTGCAGTACTGCCTCCCGCTATGGGCTGGGAAGAAATGATATCCCGGGTAATCCATTGCAGGGCCGTCCGCGCAAAATGATTAGCTTCGCAGGCGGCTGATTGCCTTTCGCTGCCGGATAACATCAGCCAGTTAAGCAGGAACAGACTGGAAGCGACTAAGGAGGTCAGGCTTAAAGCCAGCATTACTTCCAGCAGGGTAAAACCCCGCGTTTTGTGTTTGTTCATCGCCTACTTTCTCCTTTTCTTATCAACGTTAGCAGGCTGAGGTCTTTATTCTGTTCACCCTCATCCCAGGAAAGCGTTATTTTTACACGGTAGAGCTTATCCGCAGCTTCTAGCTTTTCCATATCTACACGGGCCTTTATTTCCAGCGGGCCTATGGGAGTATATCCTTCCCCTAAACCTAGCACTTCCGGTCCCATTTGGGAGGCCTCTGCTAACATTTCCGGTTTTCCGCGCAATTCTTCCAGAAGGGAGGCGGCATAGCAAGTAGCTATGCTCTCGTTTCGGGAATGCTTTATCCATATGCTTGTTGTGCCCATGATAGCCAAGGTGATGTTGCTAATAAGGGCGAAAATAGCTAAGGCCAGCAGGACCTCTAAAAGGGTCATGGCTTCTTTATCTGCAACGGCTCGCTGCACCCTTCTTGGCATAGTTTAAGACCCCCTTTGGCTTCGGATTTTTCTTCAGCCAATGTGAAAATAGCTT
>CAYRCG010000142.1:0-4658 GCA_964422685.1 uncultured Syntrophomonas sp.
CACCTGGTCACCCTAGCGGAGCCGGATGATTACGATAAAAAGTTAAAACAATGGCGGATAGAAGACCTTCCCATGCTCCCGGAGAATATGAAGTTGAAGGTTATCAAAGGAACCTCCCATCAATTCCAGGTAGTAAAAGGCCTTATGCAAAGAAAGGATATTGCCGAATTGGTAATTGCCACTGATGCTGGGCGGGAAGGAGAACTGGTGGCTCGCTGGATTATGGAAGCGGTCCGCTGGAAAAAGCCTTTCAAAAGGCTATGGATTTCTTCGCAAACCGATAAGGCCATCCGGGAGGGATTTGCTCAGTTACAGCCAGGTACGCAATACAATAACCTTTACGCCGCGGCGGTCTGCCGGGCGGAAGCGGATTGGTTAATAGGGCTGAATGTAACCCGCAGCCTGAGCTGCAAGTACAATGCCCAGCTCAATGCCGGGAGGGTGCAGACTCCTACCCTGGCTATGATAGTCAAGCGGGAAAAAGAGATTAAGGATTTTATCCCGCGAGACTATTGGACCATTAGAGCGGACTTTGGTGATTATTATGGTGACTGGCGGGGTAAAGACGGAGGGAGAATCTTCGCCTATACCCAAGTAGAGGATATAATCTCCCGTATCAAGGGGCAAACGGCTACTATAAAAGACGTGCAAACCGCAGCTAAAAGCGAGGCACCACCTTTAGCTTATGATCTGACTGAACTACAGCGGGAAGCCAACCGCCGTCTGGGTTGGTCGGCGCAGAAGACCCTTTCTATATTGCAAGATCTCTATGAAGTGCATAAGCTGGTGACTTATCCCCGTACCGATTCCCGCTATATTACTGAAGATATTGTCCCCACTTTGCCCCTGCGGCTAAAAGGCATGGGGGTAGGGCCTTACGCAGATTTAGCCCGCCCTCTTTTACAAAAATCTTTGCAACCCGGCAAACGCCTGGTCGATAATAAGAAAGTAAGCGACCATCACGCCATTATCCCTACTGAGCAAACCCTGAAGCTCAATGTCCTCAATGAAGAAGAAAGAAGACTCTATGACCTGATAGCCCGGCGCTTCCTGGCAGTTCTTTACCCTCCCTACCGCTACGAACAGACTACTATTATAACCGGGGTAGCGGGGGAAGAATTCTATTCCCGGGGCAAGGTAGAAATAGATAAAGGCTGGAGGGCCGTACAGGCTATTTTGGCAGATAAAGATGAGAAAGAGGAAGAGCAATTGCCGGAACAGACCTTAGCCCGTCAGCAAAAAGGTGACAAATTGGAGGTAAAGTCCGGCAAAGCTAACAAACGTAAAACCAAGGCACCCCCCCGTTATACCGAGGCCACTCTCCTAAGCGCTATGGAGAATTGCGGCAAACTGGTGGAAGATAAAAAACTGCGCGAATCCATCAAAGGCAGCGGCTTAGGCACCCCCGCCACCAGAGCGGAAATCATCGAAAAACTCATTCGCAGCAGCTATATGGAGCGGCAGGGAAAAGAACTGTTGCCTACCTCCAAAGCTGTACAATTGATGGATTTAGCTCCCGAGGATCTGTGTTCACCGGAACTGACAGCCCAATGGGAGCAAAGGCTGGCGGAAATCGCTAAAGGGCAGGGCAAAAGACCGGATTTCATGGCGGAAATCCGCCGGGACACCTTGCAATTAGTGCATAATATCAAAAGCGATACCAGCAAAAGTTACCGACCGGACAATGTGAGCAAAAGCAAATGTCCCCAATGCGGACGCTTTATGCTGCTGGTAAATGGAAGAAAGGGCAAAGTACTGGCCTGCCCCGAACGCTCCTGCGGCTATCGCCAGGCAGAAACGGATAATTATAGCGGAAGGGGCGGGAAAAGTCGGGTCGATCGCCGGCTTATGGCTAAGTACAGCCAAGAGGGAGAATTGGAAACCAATTTAGGTGAATTGCTCAAAGCCGCATTAGCTAAGAAGGAGCAGGATTAATAGAATCCCAATGAAATAGTTCCCCACTCAAAAAACCTTTCTTCGATACCAAAACGCGCGAGTCTGAATAAGCTTTGCATATATTAGCCGCGACCCTTTCGCCGGTATAGAAGGCCGAAGCGTTCTCCATCCCGCCGTCTTTCGAAGCAAGGGGCCCAGCTACCCCTTGCTTCTCTGCCAGGATTATCCTATCTTCAGGTCTATCCGTCCGTCCGCAGCGGATATAGTTACTTCGCCTTCATTTCTGATGTCGCCCCTCACCATCGCCCGGGAAAGCGCAGTTTCGATTTCGTGCTGTATAAGCCGCTTCAGGGGACGAGCCCCATAAGCCGGGTCGTAACCTTTCTTCGCCAGATAATCCAGGGCTTTTTCATCCCAATTTAGGCTAGCCCGCATATTCTGGCGGAAACGTGCCGCCAATTTTTCCAGCAGTATTCCGGCTATCTCCTGTATCTGTTCCACTCCCAAAGCATGGAATACTATTATTTCATCCAGGCGATTTAAAAATTCCGGGCGGAAATTTAGTCGCAAAAGGGATAGAACCCGATTTTTCATGTCCTCATAGTCCCCACCCGCCTGTTGGAAATTGAGTATCTCCTGGCTGCCGATGTTAGAGGTCATTATTATAATGGAATTACGGAAATCTACTACCCGGCCTTTGCCGTCGGTTAAACGCCCATCATCTAAAATCTGCAGAAGAATGTTGAATACATCGTTATGGGCCTTTTCAATCTCATCAAATAATATTACGGAATAAGGCTTGCGTCTTATCGCTTCGGTCAATTGTCCCCCTTCTTCATAACCGACATAACCCGGAGGGGCTCCAATTAGGCGAGCTACACTGTGTTTCTCCATATACTCCGACATATCCAAACGGATGATGTTTTTCTCATCGTCGAACAAGGCTTCAGCCAGGGCTTTGCTCAGTTCGGTTTTCCCTACCCCGGTAGGACCCATGAATATAAAGCTGCCCGCCGGACGGTTGGGGTCTTTCAGGCCGCTGCGGGATCTTATCACCGCATCTGTCACGGCATTTACTGCTTCTTCCTGTCCCACCACCCGTTGGTGCAATATCTCCTCCAGGTTCATTAGTTTTTCTTTTTCGCCTTCCATGAGGCGGCTAACTTGGATCCCGGTCCAGCGGCTTACCACTCGGGCGATATCTTCTTCATCCACTTCTTCTTTTATCAATGCACCTTGTTTTTCTTTTCCTGCCAATAACTCTTCCTCGGCTTTAAGCTGTCTTTCCAATTCGTTTAAGCGGCCATATTTCAGTTCGGCGATACGGTTAAGGTCGTATTCTCTTTCCGCTTTCTCCATTTCATGGCGGCAATCCTCGATATCCCGTTTTAACTGTCCCATCCGGGAAATAGCGTCCTTTTCAGTTTGCCATTGGGCCTGCATAACTTCAGCTTCGCCCTTCAAATCCTGTAATTCCTTTAAAAGCTCCTCCAGACGCTCCCGGGAAGCTTCATCCTTTTCTTTGCCTAGGGCGGCAGCTTCGATTTCCAATTGCATGATGCGCCGGGTGATTTCATCCAGTTCTGAGGGCATGCTATCTATCTCTGTACGCAAACGGGCGGCGGCTTCATCCATGAGGTCTATAGCCTTATCCGGCAAGAATCGATCCGTAATATAGCGCTCCGATAGGATCGCGGCGGCCACCAAAGCGGAGTCCTGTATCCGTACCCCATGATGTACCTCGTAGCGCTCCTTCAATCCCCTCAGGATAGAAATGGTATCTTCCACCGAGGGAGGGTTCACCATAATGGGTTGGAAACGCCTTTCTAAAGCCGCATCCTTTTCTATGTGTTTGCGGTATTCGCTGATAGTAGTAGCCCCTATAGCCCGTAACTCACCGCGGGCCAACATAGGTTTCAACAGGTTGCTGGCATCCATGGCCCCTTCGGCGGCCCCGGCCCCTACCACCGTATGCAGTTCATCGATAAAAAGTATAACCTGCCCGGCGGAATCCTCCACTTCCTTCAATACCGCTTTTAGTCTTTCTTCAAATTCCCCCCGGTACTTAGCCCCAGCCACCAGCGAGCCCATATCCAAAGCCAGCAGGCGCTTATCCTTCAAGCCTTCCGGCACATCCCGGGCTATAATCCTGCGAGCCAATCCTTCCGCTATAGCGGTTTTGCCCACCCCCGGTTCGCCGATTAATACCGGATTATTCTTGGTGCGCCGGGATAATATCTCAATAGTCCTTCTTATCTCTTCATCCCGCCCGATTACCGGGTCCAGCTTGCTTTCCCGCGCCAAGCGGGTTAGATCCCTGCTGTAGCGTTCTAATGCTTCATAACTATCTTCGGGATTATCGCTGCTGACCCGTTGAGAGCCGCGGATGGCATGCAAGACCTGAAAAACCCCTTCCCGGGTTAATCCCGATTTTTGTAATAAATCCTTTAAATCCGCTTCCCCTTCGTCTAATAGGGCCAATAAAAGGTGCTCCACGCTGATATAATCATCCTTTAAATCCCGCGCTTCCCTTTCCGCCTGGTTTAAAACCCTCCCCAAGCTGGCACTCAAATAGACTTTTCCCTCAGAACCATAAACCGAAGGAACCTTATCCAGACGCTGTCCCAGTTGCTGGCTAAAAGCCGGTATACTTATGCCCGCCTGCTGTAAAAGCCGGGGCACCAAGCCAGCTTCCTGCTCCAGCAAGGCCAGCATTAAATGCTTTCCCTGCACCTCCTGCTGTCTTTTGTCCAAAGCCAGGT
>CAYRCG010000143.1:0-4537 GCA_964422685.1 uncultured Syntrophomonas sp.
GAATATAGGTATACCTACTTGCTCACCTAAAACTTGCAACTGTTTAATGGCGGCGGGACGGTAAATATCGCCGGCAACCAACATGGGTCTCCTTCCCTGTTTAAGCAGGTTACGCCCTAGTTTTGCTACCGTGGTGGTTTTACCTGCCCCTTGCAATCCCACCAACATATATACTGAAGGGGGTTTGGCGGCGAGTCTTAATTTGCTCTCGTCCCTCCCCATCAAAGTCGTCATCTCATCGTGGACGATTTTGATAATCTGCTGCCCCGGAGTCAGACTTTGTAATACTTCCTGTCCTACCGCCCTCTGCCGGATCCGTTCCACGAATTCCTTGACCACCTTGAAGTTAACATCTGCCTCCAGAAGTGCTAAACGCACCTCTCGCATAGCATTTTTCACATCATCTTCGCTAATTTTCCCCTTGCCGCGAAGTTTTTTGAAAATATCCTGTAACCGATCCGATAAACCTTCAAATGCCATGGTATCGCTCCTTTTGGTTATCCTTGGGCCGGAGATTTTACCGATAACTACTTACCCGTTAAAGCAACTTCATTAACCTATTGATTATCTCACTAGCCTTACTTTCCCGTCCCTCAAATTCCGCCTGTTCTGATAAAGCCAGAAGTTCTTCCAAGCCTTGCCGGGTACACATAAATTTATCCAACAGACCTAAGCGTTCTTCATACTCTAATAATGATGTTTCAGCCCTTTTAAGTACATCATAAACTGCTTGACGGCTGGTGCCCCGGTTTTCTGCGATTTCCGATAAAGACCAATCGTCTTCATAATAAAGACCTAAGAGCTCTTGCTGGTTTAGTGTCAGCAAAGGCCCGTAAAAATCCTTAAGCATAATCATATGTTCTGTTTTTCCTAGCATAGCTACCCTTCACCTCCGTAAAGGGATTTTACTTTACAGAACAATACTACTTATTTTTATCCCCGTTGTCAAATATATTTTGCCTAAAGCCCTATAAATAATCTACAATAACAATAATGCTAAAGCATCAGGGCAAGGTGCGCGATAATGGGAGACGAGTAACGAGAATAAACCGGGTTTAATAAAGGAAAGCGCGATAATAAACCCGTAGAAAGATTTCGTTATTAGTTTTGAGTTTACGGACAAGTATTATTGCCAATAATAAACTACTAGGAGATGATCATTTTGCAAGAAAGAATAGCAGTGCTATGCGATAGTATGTGTGATCTGCCGAGAAGCCTTATCGAGAAGTTTAATATTAAGGTTGTTTCCGCCCGGGTTATTTACCCCCAACAAGAATATATTGACCGGGTGGATATTCAGCCCGAAGAAGTTTATGCCCGGATGCCTAGGGAGATCCCTACAACCGCTATGCCGCCGTTACAAGAAATCCAAGATGTCTTTGATAGAATCCGTGCTGAAGGCTTCACTCATGTGCTGTCTGTTCACATATCTAGTGGCCTCTCAGGTACCTTCCAGGCGGTGAACCTTGTCGCTAAAGAAATTCAAGACATGAAAGTAGAAGTTATTGACACCAAAACCCTATCGATGGGTACCGGCTGGTTAGTCTTGGATGCCGCCCGCAATATCGCTAATGGGTGGAACTTCGAAAAAACGTTGGAAAGCCTAAAAAAGCTACAAAGTAAAATGCATCTTTATTATGTTATCGAAACCTTGGAATACCTGCGCCGCGGCGGAAGAATCGGACTAGTTGCCAGCATGCTCGGGGAATTCCTGCATCTGAAACCGATCATTTCAGTTAATTCGGAGGGAAAGTATTTTACTTGTTGCAAAGCTAAAGGACGCAAAAAATCCATAGAAAAATTGATTGAATTGGTAGAAAAGGCTGTGAAAGATAAGCCTTTTAATTTGGCTATCCTGCACGGAGGCGCCAAGGCGGAATCCGAGGCTATTCTAGACAGAATACGTAGTTTTCCTAATCTAAAAGAAGTGATAACCTCCGATATTAGCCCGGCATTGGGGGTACACACAGGTCCGGGATTACTCGGGGTTTGTTTTCACGAAGTGTAAAAGGCGGAGGATAAGGGGGGACATGAAGGCATAATAACCGTCGGGCCATAGGTTTACAGCGAAGGAATAGTCCCGGAATGGTTGCATTTGTTAATTTATGGTATATGCTATAATTAACCTTGCATTAACCATAAGGGGGACTAGTGTTGCCAAAAAGAATTATTTGCTTGCTATTTATAACCCTAGCCTTAACCCTGGCCCATTCGACGGCCCTTTCCCAGGATAGTATAAGTGTTTCCCCGATTTCCCCGGTCTATTGTCCCCTAGAACAGGGCCCCGAAGATATACAGCGGGCTTTCATCGCTATGGTTAACGCTTTCGCCCTTTATTCGTCTTTGCTCGAAGATACAGATTCACCTTCGGGATACTTAATTAGCCGGCATGCCGACAATACGGAAGAAGCTATCGAATTTCTAGATCGTGGGTTCACGCCTTCTTTGGCCAAAAATATAGTTGAGTCCTATATGCAATATGTCCCTGAGATGCAAAAACTAATGGTAATCCCTTCCGACGGCATTCCGATTTTGACTCAAGCGGACTATAACGAATGTGTTTATTGCCAGACACAATTCAACCGTATTGTTTTTCAGCGTTCTTATTCGGGATGCTATTCGGAGCATGATAGTTTTCTTTTTATAGTTAATCTTTCCCGCTTCGATAGCTCTTGGAAAATAGCAAAGCTCGAACTGTTAGAATGTGGGGATGCGCCCTAGTGGTTTGCGGCCCCTAACCGGATGGTTATACTATGGAATGAGACTGATTAAAGTACTAGGATTTTAACCAGTCTCATTCCCCCGGGCAATTCTAGCCCGAACAGCCTCCGTCTCCTCGTTACTTAATCTATTCTTAATTGTGAAACCCTTCGATTCCTGGAGGTTGATCTGAAAGGGTCTTTCTATGAAATTCCGCTCCGTATCCAACACCACATGTACTATAGGAGAGAGGGAATTAATTTTGCTGACAGAGGTAACCACAGCGATATGACCGGTGTTGAGGCACACCAGGCAACCGATGGGATACATGGCGATGTTATCGGCGAATGCTTCCACTACTTCCGCGTCAAAATAGGTATTAATCATGCTTCTTATTACTATCATAGCTTCCGTAGCCGAATACCCCCGGCGATAAGGTCGATCAGAAATTATATCATCAAAAACATCCGCAACCGCCACGATAGCAGCATATTCCAATATCTGTTTCTTGTCGAGTTTGCGTGGATATCCGGAGCCATCAAGCCTTTCATGATGTTGATAGGCTATGTGGGCTACTTTAGTCGGCACTTCCCGGTAGGTACGCAAAATATTAAAGCCTATTTCTGCATGGCTTTTAATTACTTCCCTTTCCTCGGCACTTAGTTCCCTTTCCCGTGCCGCCTTAAATACCACGGGATCGATCATAATCATACCTATATCATGCAATAGTGCCCCCAACCCTAGGTCCACCAGCTTTGCCTCTGAGTAACCCATGTTTAAAGCGGTCATCATGGATAATACCGCTACATTAATGGAATGAAATAAAAGGTAATCATCATAGGCCCGAATATCATCCAAGTGGATAATCACGTTTCGATTGATTAATATGTCTTCCAGTAACAAAGATACCATTTTACGAAACTGATCAATATCCAAGGTCTTCCTAGAGGAAAACGTTTTTAGCATACTATTTATATTGCTGGAAACAGCCGTTAACACTTGAGCCGAAATGACTTCCGGTATTTCGATATCAGCTAAACCATCCTTAATGTAAAGGGAAGTGATCCCTAATTCCTGTAATCTTTGAATATAGACTTCGTTTAGGCGGGTATTTTCGGTAAGCAATGCCCTTCCATCGGCCCCGATTATTGTCCGGGCGATAACCATGCCGTTTTCCATTTCCTCCATAAATACTTTTCTCATATGACTCTGTTTATCTCCTTCCCTAATGCGGGAGTAGAGCTACTAACTCCTATCGAAACTATGCGAACAGCAGAATAAACGCTATCAATCCGCAGATAGACAACAAACCGGCGGGTGCGGAAAGCAATCAGAATCCCGATCATAACACCAAGGCAGGTTTTAAGTTAAGGAGTCGAGGCTAATTCTCAGAATAACACAAGGATAGGAATAAATCCCCCTACTAAAGGCATGTTTTGTATAGGACTTTGGTGCAATTCATACTTGTTGCACCGTTTGATGAATGCCCCGGAATCGGCGCCTTGCAGGTCGTTACTAGGTATCTTCACAAAAAAATAAAACCGCGGACAACCGCGGTTTTCGATTCAATGGTGGGCGATGACAGGCTTGAACTGCCGACCCCCTGCTTGTAAGGCAGGTGCTCTCCCAACTGAGCTAATCGCCCTTAAAATGGTGACCCCTGGGGGACTCGAACCCCCGTTACCGCCGTGAAAGGGCGGTGTCTTAACCGCTTGACCAAGGGGCCTTACATTGATGCGGGATTGTCTTTTCCGGTTTCCCTGGCTTTTAAGCTAATTTTATATGGTGGGCCTACCAGGACTCGAACCTGGGACCAACCGGTTATGAGCCGGTGGCT
>CAYRCG010000144.1:0-4487 GCA_964422685.1 uncultured Syntrophomonas sp.
GGCGTGAGGCGTGAGGCGTGAGGCGTGAGGCGTGAGGCGTGAGGCGTGAGGCGTGAGGGGCAATAGCGGCTAGATACCGTTGCCCCTCATGCCTCACCTTTTCATATTAACCCCGGGAGGAATACTTTAGACTCTTCTGCTATTATATATAGTAGAGGAAATATATTTTAGTAAGGAGTGAATTCCCATGTGGCTTAGTGAAAATCTTAGGCTCTTAGGCAACCGTCATTTTAACTACTTTTTGCTGGGTAAGGAAAAGGCGGCTATAATCGAATGTGGAGTTAGCGGCGGAGTGTACAGCTTTCAAAAACAATGGGAAAACCTGCCTGATAAACCGGAGGTAAAGTACCTAGTAGCTATGCATGCCCATTTTGACCATGTCACTGGTATACCCGCGCTGAAAAAGATGTTTCCCGAAGCCGCCCTGCTTGCGAGCAAAACAGCACAATCCGTATTAAAGAAGGAGAAAATACTAGATAACTTTTTTTATCAGGATGGGAAAATGTCGGAGCTATTAGCGGATGAAGGTATAATCCCGCATGGGTTAAAATCACCGGATATAGAAGAAATAACTGTAGATGGAATAATATCTGAGGGCGATAAAATAAAAATCGATAGCGACCTTAACCTTGAAGTATTAGATGCCCCCGGTCATAGCCCTTGCGGTATAGCGTGCTATTTGCCCCAGGAACAGATTATGTTTGTCTCCGATGCCTGCGGCTTCCAAGTATCAGATGAGGAAATCTGCCCGGTTTTCTTCCAGGCTTATGATCTCTACATAGATACTATTAAAAGACTCATGGGCTATCCCTGCAAGATTGTTGCTATTCCCCACGAGCGTATTTGGATAGGGGAAGAGGTTGAACCGTTTTATAAGCGGGCCCTGTATTCAGCCGAACAGGCTTATGCCAATATCCGGGCTTTATTAGAAGAGGGCTGGGAAGATGGGAAAATTGAAAACGAGCTATTCAACCGTTATTATAGGGGTAACCTAAAAATCTATACCCCGGAGAACATTCAGCAATGTGTGCAGTTACTGCTACGCCGGGTAAAAGAAAAGCTGCAAAATGGATAATAAAGGGGTTAATACGGCTAAACAAAAAAAACTTCTGGATGAGGCCGAAAGAATAGAAGTATTGAAATGCTATGAACATACGGCTTTTAAGGAAGGTTTTCAATACATCGCCGGAATTGATGAAGTAGGCCGGGGGCCTATCGCCGGCCCGGTAATGGCGGCGGCGGTTATTCTCCCTTTTGATTTTTTTTGCCTGGGGATAAATGATTCCAAGAAGCTAAGTGCTTTGCAACGATCTCGGCTGGCGGAGGAAATAAAAAAGCAGGCTATCTCATGGGCGATAGCGGCGGTTTTTCCTTCCCGGCTGGATAAGATAAATATCCTCAATGCAACCCGCGAAAGCATGTGCTTGGCCGTGGAAAATCTTACCCCCCGGCCGGATTTATTGCTTATTGATGCTGTGCAATTACCCGATATAGGTATTAAACAATTCTCTTTAATAAAAGGCGATAGTCTGAGTGTATCTATAGCCGCCGCTTCCATTTTAGCCAAAGTGGAAAGGGACCGGGTTATGGAAGCATTTGATATGTTTTATCCTGGCTACGGGTTTTGCCGTCATAAGGGTTATGCAACCCGAGAACACCTGAAATCTTTATTTAGGTTAGGCCCTTGTGTTTTGCACCGGGAAAGTTTCGAGCCGGTAAAATCAATGGTATTAGGAGCTAGATATGGAGAACAGCCAGCTCTATTTGAATAAGATTATGCTAAATATAACTACCTCCAAAGAACAGGGCCTTAATTTTACCAAAGGAGAGGTCCTAAGAGGTATGGTCCAGGACGTTAAAGCTAATGACCTGGTTTCTTTGTTTATTAAAGGACAAATAATTGATGCTGTAAGTGAAGTTCCGGTTAAGCCTGGTCAGCAATTACAACTAATGGTAGAAGATTTTAGGGAAGGTCGCGCCTATTTAAAAATCTTAACTCCCCAATTGATGGAACGAATCGAGAACAGCAACATTTCACTAAACCTGAGTGAAATCGGAGTTCCCGCCAAAGAAGAAAACATCATAATAGCCAGAAAACTATTACATTATAGATTGCCGGTGACCTCCGATAATCTCAATATCCTGAGCAAAGCCATGCTGATTCTGGGGGGGACTAACAGTAAAAATGCGGAAATAGCGGCTTTTTCCATGGCCCGAGGGCTTCCCCTGGATGCCCCAGGCTTAAAAAGTCTGGCCCAATTCCTAACAACGGCTAATGATCTCGGTAAATTGGCCGGGAATCTGGAAAAAGGTTTGCTTCAATTGGAACAGGTGGTAAACCGCATGGTTGAAACGGGTAGGGCAAGCTCCTGGCGGATAGAGGGAATGGAAAAGGAAGTTATCCTCCGATCCGGGGCATCTAGCGATAAGTTTATAGGGGATAAAAATTTTCCCGCTATTGCTAAAAAGGGCGGCGGAGCATTGTTGCAGACTTCCGGGAAAGGACCGGAAATTCAGGGAATAACGACCCCTAGAAGCGGGGAATTGCCTTCGTTCACAGAAGGGAAGCCGGTTTCAGGACAGCCAGTTTACGGGACGGGAGAAAACACAATCAACTCTATCGAAAAGGACATAGGAAAGGTGAGGCTACAGGCATTATTTGCGGGTAATATGGACGATAAGGAGCAGTTGGCTGAGTCCACAAAAGCTCGACTGAATGTTTCTATAGCGCATGAAAATGCATCCGGGACCAGGCAGGCAACCGCCTTGGACTCCCCTAGAAGCATGTCCGCAGATACAATAATAAAACCGCAGGTAACAGTTACCCCTAAAAATTCTATCGGGGATATGTCCGAACCGACGAAATCATTATCGGGACGGGACGCGGCCTTTTTGGATAGTTCTGGAGGCAAGGCTACCCCAGGTGCGCCGAATCCCTTTCAGAGCACTGGGTTGCAGGAAGAAGCGGCAGCGAACAAACAAGCTTTTGTTGCCAACCAGCCGCCGACCGCTGGAAAAATCGCGGATGTTTCCGCGTCTGTTCTACCAGGCGAGGCCCCAAATAAAACACAAGCACCGGGTGTGATATCTATGAATAGTGCCGGATTAACTACCCCCGGTGCGGACCGGTCGTTGCCGGAACAACGGGAAGTCCTACGTTACATCTCACTCCTTAAAACTATATTGGGAATACTCAATCCGAACCTGGGGGGGGACAGTCAAGAGATTAGGAATAGGCTGCAAAACGTCGTAGGTCAGGAAAGGGAGATAATCAGGGTGTTAGGTCTATTACAGGAAATCATTAAAAGTGATTCCGGGATGATGAAGAATCCCCTTTTGACTGATATATTAAATAAAATAGAAGGAATGGAAAAAGAACTATCAGCCCAGCGGATGTTGAATGTTTACAGCCGGGGGGCTACGGATAGCAACATTAATTACCTCTACTTTGCCTTTCCCGTGAAATGGGGGGATGAATACCGGCTAGGGCAATTAAAAATTAACCGAGATATGGGGAGAAAGGACCTAAACAAGCAGGATAGTATTAAATTTATAGTATCTCTGGACACGGCGCAAATGGGGGCGGTATTGTTCCATGTGAACTGGAAAAAATGCGGGGAGCTTGAAGTGCAGGGTGTTGTTGAGCAAGCGGAAATTAGGGAATATCTTAATAGAAATCTCGGGGAACTATTCAGGGGCCTAAAGGATTTGGGCTACCGGGTTAAGAACCTGGGGATTAAGGTGCTTGAGCGGGAGGAAGAAATGAGATTAAGGCTGGCTTTTGGGGAAACACCCCTTACTGTACGGCCTTTTGGCATAGATATAAGGGTATAATGTAAGGAGAATCGGGTGGAAAAGAAAGATATAGGAAAGGCAGTAGCCCTGCGCTATGATATAGAGAAGGATGAAGTCCCGGTAGTAGTAGCAAAAGGACAGGGCTTTATCGCAGAAAACATTAAAAAAGCAGCGGCGGATAGCGGGGTCCCCATTAAAGAGGACGGGGAGTTGGCCGATTATCTTATGGCTCTGGATCTTTATGAGGAAATACCGGCGGAACTATATGCGGTGGTGGCGGAGATACTGGCCTTCATTTATCGCATGGACAAAAGATTTATATAGGGGAATTGCCAAGATGAATAAGGAATTAGGCGCATGGGGAGAGAAGCTGGCGGCAGAATACCTAAAGGAAAAAGGATATAAGGTATTGAAACAAAACTTCCGTACCCGCTATGGGGAATTAGACTTAATATGTGAAAAGGGCGATACAATTGTCTTTGTGGAAGTCAAAACCAGAAGGAGCACCTATTTCGGGAGCCCGGAGGAGGCGGTAACCCCGCGCAAAATGGGGAACATTAAAAAAACTGCTATATTATATCTGAAAACCAGTCCGCGCTTTTATCCGGAAATATCTTTCGATGTAATTAGTATTTTACTCGAAGATGGCAGGAGCAAAATTAGTCACATTAAGAACGCCTTTTAAAACGTAT
>CAYRCG010000145.1:0-4472 GCA_964422685.1 uncultured Syntrophomonas sp.
TCTGAGCCGCCATCAGGGCTTGCCGAGATTTCTGGGTCAAACGCTCCATATCCATAAATTATCACCTCTTTCTCCTCAGCTTCTCGATTTCATCTTCTAGTTCCTCGATACGCTCTAATAAGTCGACAATAATAGCAGCGCCGTTGAAATTTACCCCCATGAGTTTTTTCAGGCGCATCATCTTGTTAATCCGCCAAAGGTTATCAGCCTTGATACTGTCCCCAGCCAGCTCTATTATCCCCATCTCTTCCAAAGTGCGCAAAAATTCCGGGTGCAGGTCGAGCCAATTGAGGGGGATTCTATCTTCTTTACTTTGGCAGCATATCTTAATTAATCTCATTCTGCCACCTCCCTCTCCGCCGCCTGGGGAGCCCGCAACTTAGCCAATTGGCGATAGAGTTCCTTTTCTTCCGCTGATAAATCACGGGGAAGGTCAATCCTAATCCGGGCATATAAATCCCCGCTTTCCCCCCGGCGGCTTGGCATACCCTGGCCTTTTAGACGCAACCTTTGCCCGCTATAGCTTCCCGGTGGCACTTTCAGTGTAAGCTTTTTTTCCAGGGTGGGAACGCTAACCCTATCCCCTAAAACGGCCTGCTCCGGGCGCAAGGTTATTTCCGTCTCCAAATCCCGGCCCCGCAAGGTAAATAGCGGATGAGGCGAGATGCGAACTCTCAGATAGAGGTCTCCGGACTCTCCTCCCCCCAGGCCCTTCCCCCCTTGCCCCTTAAGGCGGATACTGCTACCCTCCTGAACACCGGGAGGTATTTTGACTTGTAAAGTCCTGTTCTCGGAAGTATTACCGGTGCCGCCACAGCGATGGCAGAACCCCCTGCCCACAAAGCCGCTGCCTTGGCACTCCGGGCAGGCGGCCGCCGTAGACAGGCTTAGGGGTTTGCTTAACCCGTGGAAGGCTTCCTCCAAGCTTAACTCGATGCTGCTTTCTATATCCTGCCCCCGCATCGGAGCGCTGCGATAAGTGGCTCGCCGGCCCTGACCCCCCGGTTCCGCGCCGAAGATACTAGAAAAGAATTCGCTGAAACCCTGCAAATCTTCCGGGCTCATACCGCTGCTGCGATAGAAAACTCCATCGCCAAAGCCGGAAGGATCTACTCTTTCGCCATCCTTCCAGTTCGGCCCCAGACGGTCATAAAGAGACTTCTTCTCCTTATCACTGAGCACCTCATAAGCCTCATTTATCTCTTTAATCTTTTCCTCTGCTTCTTCCCGCTTTTTGCCGGTATGTAAATCCGGATGCCATTTGCGGGCTAGTTTACGATAAGCCGCTTTTATTTTCTTGGCATCGGCATCGCGTTCAACGCCCAGTATTTTATAATAATCAAGGTACTTAACTGCCATATGGGCCCCTCCATTTATTTAAAGTTGCCGAGGGATGATCAACAGCATCCCTCAGCAGTTTTCCTAATTTTCCTCAAATTCAGCATCCACTACCTCGGCATCCGCACCTGCGCTCTGACCACTCCCTCCCGCCTCGGCAGCGGCAGGCTCTATATTATCCAGGCTATAGGCCGCCTGTCCCAAATCATCAATAAGCTCTTTCAGCTTATCCATGCCCGCCTTCTCTTCCAGGGCTTTTTTCAACTCCTGCAATAACTCCTCAATACGGGCCTTTTCATGCAGGGGAAGTTGCCCGCCGACTGCCTTCAATTTGCGTTCTACCGTATAGCATAGGCTATCCCCCTGATTCATTATTTCCACTTCCTGACGCCGCTTTTTGTCCTCCTCGCTATAAGTCCGGGCATCGTTAACCATGCGGTCAACCTCAGCCTTATCCAGATTTGAAGAACCGCTGATGGTCACACTCTGTTCTTTACCTGTAGCCTGATCCTTGGCACTCACGGTCAATATGCCATTGGCATCGATATCAAAGCTTACCTCAATCTGAGGAAGTCCACGGGGCCCCGGGTTAATACCCTCCAGCTTAAACTGTCCCAAAGAACGATTGTCCCGTGCCATTTCCCGTTCGCCCTGCAGGACATGGATATCTACCGCCGGCTGGTTATCCTCGGCAGTACTGAAAGTCTCGCTGCGCCGCGCCGGGATGGTGGTATTGCGCTCGATTACCCGGGTCATTACCCCACCCATGGTTTCCACTCCCAGAGAAAGAGGTGTTACATCCAAAAGCAAAACATCCTTCACTTCGCCGGCCAAGACCCCAGCCTGAATAGCCGCACCCACCGCCACCACTTCGTCCGGATTTACCCCTAGGTTAGGCTCTTTTCCGCTCATTTCTCTTACCAGCTTTTGTACTGCCGGCACCCGGGTAGAGCCCCCTACCAGTATTACCTCATCAATATCCCGCGCGCTCAGCTTAGCATCGTCCAGCGCTGCCTGCATAGGGGCCCGCAGCCGTTCCAAATCGCCATGGATCAAGTCCTCAAATTTTGCCCGGGGCAGCTTTATATCTAAATGTTTGGCCCCAGAGGCATCAGCCGTAATAAAAGGCAGGTTGACGCTGGTTTCCAGCAAACTGGATAGCTCTATTTTAGCCTTTTCCGCAGTTTCCACCAGCCTCTGCAAAGCCTGTTTGTCTTTTCGCAAATCAATGCCATGATCTTTTTTAAATTCCTCCGCCATCCAATCCACGATAGCCTTATCAAAGTTATCCCCACCCAAATGGGTATCTCCATTGGTAGATTTAACCTCGAATACACCATCACCCACCTCCAGGATGGAGACATCAAAGGTCCCTCCCCCCAGGTCGAAAACCAGGATGGTCTTGTTGGCCTTTTTGTCCAATCCATAGGCCAAGGCCGCCGCGGTAGGCTCGTTAATTATCCGCAGGACATTAAGCCCGGCGATTCGACCGGCATCCTTGGTGGCCTGCCGCTGGGCGTCATTAAAATAAGCGGGTACGGTAATTACCGCATCCTTAATCTTTTCCCCCAAGTATTTGGAAGCATCTTCCACCAGTTTCTTCAAAACCATGGATGAGATTTCTTCCGGAGCCAAGAGTTTATCGCGGCTTTTAAAACGAACGGCATCATTAGGCCCCGCCGCCACCGTGTAAGGAAGCAGCTTGCGCTCGCTTTCCACTTCAGAATAGCGCCGGCCCATAAACCTTTTAATTGAATAGAAAGTGTTTTCCGGATTCAAAGCCCCTTGCCGCCGGGCAATCTGTCCCACCAATCTTTCGTTATTGTCTTTAAATGCCACCACCGATGGAGTGGTGCGATTGCCTTCAGCATTCACTATTACCGCCGGATCACCACCCTCTATGACGGCAACCACTGAATTGGTAGTCCCTAGGTCAATTCCTACTGCTTTTGCCATCTTAACTGCCTCCTTCACTTTCTCTTTTGTAATTGCTATTTTCTGCTGTTTTAAACAGTCTATAAGGATATTATAGCGGGCTAATTAATAATAGTCAAGAAAGGTCAAAGATTAAATTGCAGTGAAATTATTTACTCCATGCTGCCCCCTTCATTGCGAGGAGCGGAGCGACCACCCCTTCATTGCGAGGAGCGGAGCGACGTGGCAATCTTCCCCCAGGCGGATAGCTTTGCCAAGGGAAGATTCCTCACCGCGCTCGGAGTGACAGGGGCCGCTCGGAATTTTCACGAGCGGAGCTCACCACGGTAAACGAAAAGGGGGGACGTGAGGACGGTCCCTTTGTCACCCTTTTTTTACGCAGATTAGTTCGATTTGGATACTAACCGCTCAACGGCTCTCCGGTTTACGCCTAATAATTCGGCAATCTTTCGAATTAATAGACCCGGGAAAGCTGGGTGTCGAAAGGACCGTCCCCGTGACACCCCCTTAAAGTATTCTCAGCATCTCCTGAGCGATATTCCTAAAAACCGGAGCCGCATCCACTGCCCCGGATTCCCCTTCCTGCACTAAAACCACTATGACCCAACGCGGTTCATCCGCCGGAAAATAACCTCCAAACCAGGTGTCCAAAGACTCTTCCCCATCCTCCTGCAAATTTCCCGTTTCGCTGGTAGCTGTTTTTCCGGCTGCCTTAACCGCAGCCAAGGCCGCATTTTTTCCGGTCCCTTCACTAACCACTAATTCCATAAACTCTCGCAGCTTGGCGGCAGTTTCCGAACTTATTACCCCTTCCTTGGGGCTATTTGCGGCTATAGCCTTTCGCTCCCCCTCACTGTCTATAATATAGCGCAACAATGAGGGGGCCTGCCAAAGCCCATCATCAGCAACAGTAGCCAGCAAAGAGCCTAACTGCAAAGGGCTCAGCATTACCCCTTCCTGCCCCAGGGTAGCATTGCTTAAGCCTATTTTTCCCGGATTGACCCGCACATAAGAACCTGGGTGATATTCGTAACCCAACAGGCTTTCATCACGTAAACGCAATTTATCCACGTAGTGTAAAAGCCTTTCCCTCCCTAATCTTTGCCCTATCTCTATAAATACGGGATTACAAGAATAGGCAAATGCCTGGGGGAAAGTCAAATCACCATGTCCTTCCTCCTTCCAGCAGGAGGTATACT
>CAYRCG010000146.1:0-4428 GCA_964422685.1 uncultured Syntrophomonas sp.
AGCCATGCTTCGCCAATCGCTCGCTGGTATATTCATATCGCGCCGCCCTGCGTCATTCCGAGCCTGGCGAGGAATCTTACCCCCGCAAAGCATATTACCCTAGGGGAAGATTGCCACGTCGCTTCGCTCCTCGCAATGACAAGGGCAGCATTATTATTCGTTTACTGGTGCGTTGCTACGCGTGGGAATTCCGAGTGCAGCCGGGAATCCTACCCCCGTTTTCAAAGGGAGGTTGTAGCCGCCGGGCCATGAGGAGCAACAAGAAAGGAAAGGAAGATTATTTTGCTGATGACAGATAGAGGATGGCCTAAGTGGGGCTGCCTAGAACCGATACTGGTATATCTAGGGGTACTATCCTCCGGCTTGCTTTATGGTTATTTTGGTGAAGATATAATGCTTTTAATGCAGGCGGCGGGGGTAGTGCGGACAGAAGTGCCCCTATTCACGCTAGCGTATATCTTCCAGTTCCTTTTCACGGTGTTGCTGGTGCTTTTTCTATGCGTGTTTGTAAACAACGCTAGCTTGAGCGACTTGGGCCTTAAAAATACTAGTTGGGATAACTACTGGCGCTACGGAATTGTAGGGGGCATTTTATTAATGCTCCTGGTTATATTGTTGGGATTGCCCGTAAATTACCTGCAACCTGAGATAGAGCCCCAAGTTTTTGAGGAGATGCTCCGCTCGGTGCAGGGCGGTTCCGAGTTCATAACCTTGTTATTGATGGGAGCAGTACTAGCACCGATTTCGGAAGAACTATTTTACCGGGGGATGATTTACCCAGTGGTAAGGGGCTACCTAGGGCCATTCTGGGGAGCAATTGTAGCCGGGTTAATCTTTGCCCTGGCTCATTGGGATATATGGCGTATCATACCTTTGGCAGTAGGTGGAGCGGTACTTTGCTACTTTTACGAAAAAACGGGAAGTATCCTGGTTACTATGCTATCCCATGGAGTATGGAATGGGATTATGGCCCTGATAGTATATTTCAGCCTATTTAATGTATAGTGTCCTAGCCTTGTCAAGCGGGACTTCAATGTGTAAAATGTTTCTGGAGTAATTACTGCTATAATACGAATAACGCATATAGTGGAGGTTGAACTTAAATGCCGGTTTATGACTATCGCTGTGAGAATTGCGGTTCTTTTGAAAAGGTGCAAAGAATTACGGAGGAAGCCCTAAGCGAATGCCCTACCTGTGGGGGTCAAGTGCAAAGGATAATAAGTAAAAATGTAGCCATTGTTTTTAAAGGCTCCGGCTTTTAT
Organism: uncultured Syntrophomonas sp.; assembly: GCA_964422685.1. Taxonomy (GTDB): domain Bacteria; phylum Bacillota; class Syntrophomonadia; order Syntrophomonadales; family Syntrophomonadaceae; genus Syntrophomonas. The sequence continues at coordinate 1,263 of CAYRCG010000146.1, forward strand.
GCTACTGATAACAAGAAACCCCGGGATGCGGCCCGGGCCATTAATAAAGAAAGACAAAAGGACAACCAAGCCTTACTAGATGGGGATGTAAAATCATTTGTTGAGCAATCAGAAGCGAGCGATAAAAAGATTGCGGAAGTCTGATTTTCCTAGCCCCCATCATGAAATGGAGCGATCGAGTGGAAGAAATAACAATATATACCGATGGGGCATGCTCAGGAAATCCGGGACCAGGGGGCTGGGGGGCAGTACTGATGTACGGTGAACATTATAAAGAAATTACCGGGGCAGAAACAGATACTACTAACCAGCGCATGGAAGTGATGGCGGTGATAGAAGCCTTGAAAGCCATTAAAGGTAGTGGCTGGAAGGTTAGGGTTCACTCTGATAGTGCCTATTTTGTGAACGCCATTCAAAAGGGTTGGCTAAAAAATTGGCAAAGAAACGGCTGGAAGAATAGCAAAAAGGAGGATGTGGCTAACCAGGATTTATGGAAAGAGCTCATCCCCTTGCTACGCAAGCACCAGGTGCGGGTGGAAAAAGTCAAAGGCCATTCCGGTGATAAGTGGAATGAGCGTTGCGACCAGTTGGCGCGTGAGGCTATACAAGGGTTGGAAGAGGCCTATCTTAGGGAGCGATGAATAGTGATAACACAAAAGAACCGCCCCCTGGAGCTTTATACCGGAATTGAACAGGGAAAACCGGCTTTAGGCATCAGGATAAAGGGAGAGGCTAGCATCCAAGATATATTGGACCTTTGGCAGCCCCTTTGCGATGATGTGAATATTTTCAAATCCTATGCCCCCGGCAACCATTCTGCTTGTCGGGGTTGCCAGAATAATTGTTGTCTGACGGCTTATGTGATTCCGGATCTCATTTCCTTTAAAAAGATGGCTGGCCATCTGCACTTATCATATAGGGAGTTCTTATCTGCCGACTATTTCGATGCCGAAAAGTTAGCGGCGGGCATCATCCGCATGAAGCCTAATCCTTGTGTTTTTTTACAGGATAATATCTGCACCGTTTACCCCCGGCGCTCTCTTATCTGTCGCCTTTATATCTGTTGCCAATTGATGGGGGATTGCGAGCAATTGCTATATTCCATTTGTTGGGTCGGTTCGGCGGCAACCCAACTTTTTGCCGAGCGGGAAGGACTCATCGGTGATATGGGCGGTGGGGCTTTAAGCAGTTTTGATTTGATGTTTAAAGGATTGCTGGATGAGTACCGTTTCGACCCCCGCCTCGAGCTTTTCCTGCAAGCTGACGATTATTCTGATATCCCCCTTTCAGCTTTTATTCCTACCGCTTTATATGATTAATTCCGCCTTTAACTGTGTGAATTATGCTTCACCCGCGCAACATTAATTCAGTGCCGTATTAAAACTGTCATTCCGAACCTGGCTCCATGTCATTTCGGGCGTAACTCCATGTCATTGCTATGAAGGGGGTTTTTAGACGCAGATTTACGCTGACCCTTCGGGCGCCGATGGACGCTGATAAAATCTTAATCGCTGAACAGCGGATGCCCCGACCCTCGCCATGATGGAGTCGTCGTTTCGTTCACTACAATACGACAATATCGATACATTTTTGGCTTTATTTCTTATCTGGGCAGGATTTTGCCCGGGGGAGAGGAATATATACTGTTGGTGCATTTTTAATTCTGGAGGTGAGAAAGCTCGTATTTTGGCATTACTTACGGATGATGTTAAAAGGAGGTAAAAGGTTGATAAGAAGAAGAAAATCGAGATGGGCTATCCTGCTTTGCCTACTTCTGGCGGTAGCGCTACTCGCTGGCTGCGGAGGCAATAATGAGGTAAGTGATCAGGGTGACAAGGATGCGGACAAGAATCAGGAAGTAGTAAAATTGGGTTTCCTGGGGGCAATTACCGGCGATGTGGCTAACTATGGCATCCCTGGCAAAAAGGGAATGCAGATGGCTATTGACGAGCTGAATGCCTCAGGCGGTGTATTAGGTAAAAAGGTAGTAGGGGTTTATGAAGATAATAAAGGAGACAACTCGGAGATAGCTCTTATCGCCACCAAATACATCACCAGGGACAAAGTGGTGGCTATGGTGGGTGACCCTTGCACCGGTTTAACCAAGGTAGCGGCTGATATAGCCCAAAAAAATAAAGTGGTTATATTCTCGGCTGGGGCTACCGGAACAGAAGTTGTAGAGATAGGGGATTACGTTTTCCGCAATACCCTTCTGGACCAATTTGCGGTCCCCTCCGTGGTTGAATGGATGATAAACAGCCGGGGATGGAATAATTTTGCTATAATCACTTCGCTTAATAATGGGTATAGCACGGCTTTGACCCCGGTTTTCCAGGGTGCTATAAAAGCTAAAGGCGGGAAAATAATAAATGAAGACACCATAAATGATGGGGAAACCGATTTCACCGCCCAGATTACTAAACTGAAAAACGCTAAGGCCGATGTGCTGGTTTTCACCGGCTACTATCGCGAAGCAGCGTTGTTGCAGAATGAAGCTAAAAAGCAGGGCTTGGATATCGTTCTTCTAGGTGGGGATGGCCTCTATGGGCATGATTTGATTAAGTTGGGCAAGGATGCGGTAGAAGAAAAGGTAATATACTATTGTGGCTTCAGCAGTGACCAGCCTAGTCCGGAAACTGCCGCTTTTATCGAGAAATATGTGGAAAGATTTAATGAGCAGCCTGATATGTTCTCTGCCCAATACTATGATGCAGTTATGATTTTGGCCAAAGCCATGACAGATGCTGATAGCACTGACCCCAGCGTATTTAGAGATGAACTAGCTAAATTAAAGGATTATCCGGGGGTATCGGGCAACACTACCTTCCGGGCCGACCGCGAACCTATAAAGAGCCCCATCTGTCTTATTACGGTAAAGGACGGGGAGTTCTTCCTCTTGGAGAAGATTCCGGTGACAGTGCAGTAACTTTAAGTTAACGGGGGAATAAATGCTGTAACGAAGTGATAGCCCGCCGACGGGCGGGCTATTCCTAGTCTGGGAATGACCGGGCTTTGTGTCATTGCGAGGAGCGAAGCGACGGGGCAACCTTAACGATGTTGGTCTTTTGACGCGGATTTTCGCTGATTAACTATGATTTACGCAGATTTTTCAGGGGTTTATGTCATTGCGAGGAGCGAAGCGACGTGGCAATCTTCCCCCCTAGGG
>CAYRCG010000147.1:0-4397 GCA_964422685.1 uncultured Syntrophomonas sp.
GAAATATCCCGGATGGAACGCTGTGAAAAATGCAAAGGCAGTGGGGCGGAACCCGGAACACAGGTCAAAAGTTGCCCTACTTGCCATGGCACTGGGCAACAACGCACTGTACAGAATACCCCCTTCGGCCGTTTTGAGACTTCCCGACCCTGCAGCCAATGTCGTGGTCAAGGTAAGATTGTTGAGAAACTTTGTACGGCCTGTAGGGGCAGTGGGGAACAAAGAAAAAGCAAAAGGATTGATATTAGGATTCCGGCCGGTATTGACAGTGGTTCTCGTCTGCGCGTACAGGGTGAGGGGGAGCAAGGTATAAGGGGGGGACCAGCAGGGGACCTATATATTACCATATTAGTCCGACCCCATGCTTCCTTTAGAAGGGAGGGCTATAATCTTATATACCAAATGCCCATCAGTTTTGTGCAGGCAATTCTAGGAGGCGAAGTAGATATTCCGCTACTAGGCGGAGCAGTCCATTCGCTAAACATCCCCGAAGGAACGCAACCAGGGGATATTATAACGGTAAAAGGGAAAGGCATACCCCATCTGCATAGTCATCGCAGTGGGGACCTAAAGGTGCTGGTCGAGGTTAAGATACCGCGCAAATTGAACCGCAGACAAAGGGAAATCCTCCAGCAGTATGCGGAGGAAAGTGATGAAAAAGGAAGCAAGAAAGGTTTATTTGGTAAATTCAAAGACGCTATGGGATAGAGGGTGCAATAGAATGAATTGGAAAGAAATCGCTGTTCTGACTGAAGGGATTTGCATAGAAGCGATAGCCGGGATATTTCATCGGCTCGGCTCCGGCGGGGTAATCATAGAAGACCCGCAGGCGGCCAGAAAATATATTAATCAGGAAGGATGGAACCCTAAATTGGTATCCCCGGATTTCCTGGAGCATGAGTTTGTCCTCGTTAAGGCCTATTTTATGGAGGATATAAAGGTTTTGGAGGAATTGCAATACTACCTCGATAAGGTCAGAGAAAACTTCAATATCGAATGCAAGGTATTTGTTGATGAAGTGAAAAATGAGGATTGGGAAAGCTCTTGGAAAAAATACTATCATCGTTTCAAAATAGGCGAGCGACTGGTGGTTAAACCTTCCTGGGAGGATTACCAACCTCAAAATGGGGAAGTAGTAATAGACATAGACCCAGGCATGGCTTTTGGTACCGGCATCCATGCCTCTACCCGTTTTTGCATGAAATTCATTGATCATTACGTAAAAGGGGGAGAAATACTTATCGATGCCGGTTGTGGCTCGGGTATACTATCTATCGCGGCGGCAAAGCTAGGGGCATTCCAGGTATTTGCCATGGATATGGAGGAACTCTCAGTTAAAATCGCCCGGGAAAATGTGATATTAAACGGATTAGAGGATGTTATTACAGTCAAACTCGGAAATATTGTGGAGGAAATTAAAACTCTTGAAGCAGATATAGTCGCCGCAAATATTACAGCCGAGGTAGTCATGGGCTTAATTCCGGAAGCGGCAAGAATCTTGAAAAGCGGGGGCTATTTTTTTGGCTCGGGTATAGTCGACAGCCGTTGGCCGGGGGTGGAGAAAGAACTAGAAACCCACAATTTTATCATAGAACAGCTACTCACAGATGTCGACTGGATAGGGGTAGCAGCCCGAAAAAAATAAAGTTCGGAATGGGGTGCTGGTGTTTGCCTCGTTTTTTTATTTCTGCTGATAATGTCAAAGGTGATACATTGCTTATTGATGCGGAGCAGACCTGGCATATAGAAAAGGTGTTGCGTCTTAGCCCCGGCGATATAATAAGGGTTTTCGACGGCAAAGGTAACGAATACGAAGTACGCTTGCTAGAAAACAAAAGAGGACTGATGCGGGCTCGGATACTGGCCCAGAAGATAGTCACGGAGGATCCGGCTATTTGTCTCACTTTGGTACAAGGTATAATTCGTAGCGAAAAGATGGATTTCATTCTTCAGAAAGCCGTGGAATTAGGGGTAAAAAGCATTATTCCCCTGCAAAGTGAATATTGTGTGGCCCGCTTCGATAGGGATAAAGGTAAGAAGAAGATAATACGTTGGCAAAAAATTGCCCGGGAAGCCTGCAAACAATGCGGCCGCAGCTATATTCCGGAAATTAAACCTATTGTGGATTTCCCCGGGCTTATGGCATTTCTTAGGGATAAACCGACTATACTTTGTTATGAAAAAGAACAGAAAGCCACCTTTCGCGTCTTGTTAAAAGAGCAACGGGAAAACTTCCTTACCAAAGGAGTTTTTCTTCTTATTGGACCGGAGGGGGGCTTTTCTCCGTCGGAAATCGAAGCTGCCAGGGAACAGCACAGCTTTATTGCTGGTTTAGGCCCCAGAATCCTACGCACGGAAACGGCTAGCTTGCTCGCCTGCGGTATTATCATGTACGAATATGGTGGCCTCGGCTAAAATCGATGCTGGAAGAAACGCTGTAACCGGAGGAGAATATAAAATATTTAAACTAGAATCAGTAGATAGGAGCTCGTGATGAAAAAAGTAGCTTTTCACACTTTGGGCTGCAAAGTGAATCAGGTAGAAACCGAACAAATGAAAGAACAATTCCTGCGGGAAGGTTACCAAATTGTAGATTTTCATGATAGGGCGGATTTTTATATCATCAACACCTGCACCGTAACCCATAGCAGTGATCGCAAATCCAGGGCTATGTTACGCCGGGCGATCAGAAGGAACCCGGAGGCGATGGTAATTGCTATCGGTTGTTTGGCTCAGGTGGATGCTGCACAATTGACGGCCATACCCGGCTTGTCTCTGATAGTGGGCAACCAGGAAAAGGAGGACATTCTTAAGCTGGTGGAAGGGCGGGGCATCGCGGGGTATGGTCCGAGCCCCCACGTCGTCTGCCCGCAACCGGTAGCGGAAAAGAAGCTGCCTCCAGTCCTTTATACCAGGAGGCATGAAAGGACTCGGGCTTTCGTCAAGATTCAGGATGGTTGCCAAAGCTTTTGCTCGTACTGCATTGTGCCCTTTGCCCGCGGCCCCTCCCGGAGCAAACTACCGCAGGATGTGATCTATGAGATACAGCAACTGGTGGATTTGGGTTATCATGAAATAGTATTGACCGGCATTCACACCGGCCTTTATGGGAAAGATCTCGAGGATGGAAGTTTAAGCGACCTGTTGCGATTGGTTTTTAGCCGGGTGGAAGGTGATTATCGTATCAGGCTGAGTTCTTTGGAACCTTTAGAGTTCGACGAAGAATTATTGGATATGGCATCTGGGGGAGAAAAACTATGTCGTCATTTTCATATACCCTTACAAAGTGGAAGTAACCGCATACTGCGGGCTATGAACCGTCGTTACGATCGGGAATACTACGGCAAATTGGTATGGGATATAGTGCACAGGGTAAAGGGAGTGGCTATAACGGCGGATGTAATGGTGGGCTTCCCGGGAGAAGAAGATAAAGATTATCAAGACACCTTGGCTCTATTGCGAGATTTGCCCCTTTCGGACCTACATGTTTTCAAATACTCCGAACGGCCAGGGACGGCTGCCGCAAAAATGAAAGGCAAAGTCAATGTTAGTATTAAAGATAAGAGAAGCAGCGAGTTAATACAGCTAGCCGAAACGAAAAAGCAGCACTTTATAAACCGAAAACTTGGACAGAAGTTTAGGATACTGGTAGAACAGAAAACAGGAGTAGATTTCTACCGGGGTCTTAGTGACAACTACTTTACCTTAGAGCTTTATTCCCCCCGGGATATTACCGGTGAGTTGGTAGGGGCCGAGCTGGAGTCTGTAGAAAACGGCATTGCCCGGGGGAGACTAGTATAGAATTTGTATTAATAGAAACCTACAGCGACTATGCTAACTAAAAAGGATAAAATCACCAACCCCACTAGGATATAAACCAGCTTCTTTTGCCGGGGATTGCGCATACCTTTATTCATAAAACCCATCTTGAAACACTCCTAAAATTAACATTATTACCCCCGCTATTTTCATCGGCGGTTTGGCCTTCTGAAGCCGGGGATTATTATACTTTGCTATCGGTAGAATCATAAACAATATTTTACTTATGTGTCAATCTAACCGGTGCCGAATATATGCCTACTAGCAAGATAAATTAAAGAGTCTGGTAAACTTGATTTACCAGACTCCTTGGAAACTATATTTTTTTATCGTTCTGGTATTTGAAGCACCGATTTGCTTAAAGTCATTACTTGAGCGGTATTAGAACCTTTTCTTTTTGCGGGCGGCTTCCGATTTTTTCTTTTTCTTAATACTCGGTTTTTCATAGTGTTCATGTTTCCTAATATCTTGTAAAACCCCTGCCTTCTGACAGGAACGTTTAAATCTTTTTAAGGCACTGTCAAGGGATTCGTTTTTCCCGACTTTTACTTCGCTCATTATTTCCCTCCCCTCAACCG
>CAYRCG010000148.1:0-2049 GCA_964422685.1 uncultured Syntrophomonas sp.
GCATCCAGTGTCCGCGAAGACGGACGCTGCGCATGGGCAACACCGGCAGCTTGCCACGTCGCTGCACTCCCGGCAATGGCGGGGTCAACAACGAAGCAACAGCAATAAACATCTGCCTAGTAACAAAAATGGGAAGTGAATTCACTTCCCATTCTTCCCCCTATTTAAAGTTGCTTAGCTAGTGGCAAACTAACCCGGGTGTTGCCGTCGAATACAATCCTAGCTTATCTTATTACTGCGGCGCCATATCCCCTGATTCTGTGCCGCTTGAACCAGTTCATCCCTAAACTGGGGATGGGCTAGGTTTATTAGGCCTTCCGCCCTTTGCCATACCGACATCCCTTTCAGGGCAAATTTCCCGTGCTCGGTGACAATATAATGGGCCACTGTGCGCGGATCGGTCACGATAGCTCCTTCCCGTAAGGTAGAAACAATGTTTGACCTCAATTCCCCCCCTTGCGTGCTAGAGGAAGGCAGGCAAACGAATGATTTGCCCCCCCGGGATTCGTAGGCCGCCAGAACGAAATCCAGTTGCCCGCCGGTACCGCTAATAATCCTAGTCCCTACTGATTCGGCACAAACCTGCCCGTAAATGTCTATTTCAATAGCATTATTAATAGTTATAAGGTTATCATTTAGGGCCGCTATTGCCGGTTTGTTAGTGTAATTCACCGGGTAACCGGCACAAAGGGGATTGTTATTAATAAAATCATAAAGCCGCTGGCTACCTAATGCAAAAGCATAAACCATCTTACCCCGATCGATGTTTTTCTTCAGCCCGGTTAACTGCCCCGCTTCATACATATCCACATAAGCATCAACTAGCATCTCTGTGTGACAACCTAAATCTTTCAGGTCAGAAGCGGCAATCATTTTCCCCACTGCATTCGGCATCCCTCCGATACCTAACTGTATGCAGCACTCGTCTTTCATTTCCTCGATAATGAACTCTGCAGCTTTTTTATCCACTGCAGAAGAATCCACCGTCGGCAACTGGGGGAGAGGCGGATTATTACCTTCGACGATATAATCCACTTCAGTGATATGGATATATTCTTCATATCCCCCCAAACAACGCGGCATTTTGTTATTTACTTCTACTATAACTATATCAGCCCGCTCGCAAACCGCCCTGGTATGTGAATTCTGCGGGCCAAAATTGAAAAACCCGTGTTCATCCATCGGGGCTACCTGCAGCATGGCCACTGCTATCGGGTCAATGTGCTCGCGTACATAACGCGGTAACTCCGAATACCTTATAGGCGAATAATATACCGCTCTTTCCCGGGCAATCTTACGATCCGTAGCAGATAAGTGCCAGCTATGCCAGATAAAGGTTTCCCCCTCTGGGTCTATCTCTATTACCCGTGGGCGCCTTAATGTGAGCAAAGACCAAATCTTCACATCCCTAAGCTCCCTTTTCCTACGGGCTAAGGCTTCATCCAACAAAACTACTTGTCCGCACATAGAACCACAATCAATCCAGTCTCCGGAATTAACCACCTTTACAGCCTCATCGGCTGAAACTAACTTCTGGCGGTATTCATTAATATACTTCATATAAAACCATCCACCTCCCAACAACATTACAGTGTTTTTTTCCGGATTTGAAGATTAGGGGTGAGGTACGCCTCAGTAGTACCGGGCGTTCTTGGCATTCCCGTGAATAATGGGAAAGATTGCCGCGTCGCTACGCTCCCTGCAATGACAGTAACCTGTCGTTCCGAGCGCAGCGAGGAATCTTCTTCCGTTATCTAACTATTCTTCTTTGTGCCAGGCACCCGATATAATGACTAGGGATAGGGGTCTAAATCCTTGATTAAGGCGCAATCTTATTAGTTCTTTTCCAAAAACCAAGTTTTTCTGCCTCTTTGATCAATTCATCCCGGAACTGGGGATGGGCAATCTCTATAAGCCTTTCCGTCCTCACCCAGATGGATTGACATTTAAGCAATGCCTTTCCATATTCGGTCACAACATAGTGGGTCATTTGCCGCGATACTGTGCACGCCGCCCCCGGGGTCAGGAAGGGTTTTATCTTGGATTGTA
>CAYRCG010000148.1:2149-4380 GCA_964422685.1 uncultured Syntrophomonas sp.
GGATTATGGTCCATAAATTCATAAAGTTCTTGCGAGCCTAAAGCAAAGGAACATACCATCTTTTTGCGGTCTAGTTCTTTTTTAGCCCCGCTAATGCAGCCATTTTTCCACATCTCGTAATAGGCATCAGCCAACATCTCGGTATGAACCCCTATATCCCTAACTCCGGCTTCGGCAATCTTTCTGCCCAGATAGTTGGGCAAGCCGCCTATGCCCAACTGTATACAGCAACCATCATGAATGTCCTCCATGATGTGTTCGGCAATCTTTATTTCCGCCTCAGTCGGCTCGAGGATAGCAGCGTTTGCCATCAGTTCATTTTCTCCCCGAACCACAAAATCGATTTCCGATATATGGATTTGGTTACCATTTCCGCCATAGACATAAGGCATATTCTCGTTTTCTTCCACTATGGCAATTTTGGCATTCTCCAATACTGCTTCACAATGTGAAGCGTTTATCCCGAAGTTAAAATAACCGTATTTGTCCATAGGACAGACCCTCATCATGGCTACATCCATTTCCACTTCACGGCGCCTATAGTAGCCGGGTACCTCGTGATATAGTAAGGGGGAAAAACTGCAGATGCCTTTATCGGCTAGTTTGGCATCAAAAGCACTATAATGCCAACTATCCCATTGAAAATGTTCCATGGTCGGGTCGCTCAGCGGAACCTCGGGAAAAGGCGGGAGAGAAATCCCGCTTCTGACATGCACATCATAAAGCTCGTCCTTTCTTTTAGCCAGTGCTTTATCTAAGGCTTTCGGATAACCGTTAAAGTACATATAATCCACCCAATCACCGGATTTAACCACCTTCACGGCCTCCTCCGGGGTGCGGTATTTTTCTTTATATTCGTTTTTAAACATTTTATCTACTCCTCCTTATTACTTTTCTCGGGTGCTATTCTTTCTTTCCTTAGTGCAATAATTCGCCCTTATCTTTATTAGTCCCTGAAGTTCCCAAAAGGGTGGGACAGGAGTATAACCCTTCGCTAAAAGGTACGTCTTATCGCGAGCGAAATACTCCTGTTGCCTAATGAAAGAATATATCATAAGGGGATTACTTTCTCAACCAAGATGCGAGCGCTTGGATAACCTTCACTACGTCTGTTTATATCTTTAATATTTTGCCGCTAACCCCTAAACACATCACCGGCGATTACTATCTTCTGAATCTGGGCAGTTCCCTCAAATATCTGGAATATCTTAGCATCACGGAAATATTTCTCCGCCAAGTAGTCTTTGGTGTAGCCATAACCACCATAAACCTGGACCGCATCGGTACTTACCTTCATGGCCGCTTCCCCTCCCCAGTATTTTGCCAGGGAAGCCATCTTGGTATAGGGAAGCCCCATATCCTGATTGCAGGCGGCTTTTTGGTAGAGCAAACGTGCAGTCTCGCAGAGTACAGACATTTTAGCAATAATAAACTGAATGCCTTGGAAACTTGAAATGGGTTTACCAAACTGCTGTCTTTCCTGGGCATATTTAACCGCACATTCAAAGGCCCCCTGGGCCACACCGGTTGCCATGGCTCCGACTACCGCCCGGGAAATATCCAGGGTTAGCATCGCGATTCTGAAGCCATCTCCTTCTTTACCTAGTAAGTTCTTGGCCGGCACCCGCACATCCTCGAAAATAACTTGGGTGGTATTGGAACTCCTGATGCCCAGTTTGTTTTCCGGCGGACTGGTGCTGATCCCCGGGCTATCCCGATCCACCATAAAGGCGCACATCCCCTTATAGCCCATTTTCTTATCCAGGGTAGCAAAGACAGTATACAGATTGGCTACCCCGCCGTTGCTAATAAATTGTTTAGTGCCGTTCAAAATGTAATCATCGCCGTCTTTTACACAGCGGGTGGCAATCCCCCCGGCATCGGAGCCGGCACCAGGTTCGGTCAGGCAAAATGCGGTTAAGGCTCCTTCCAGCATGCGCCCATAAAACCACTTCTTTTGCTCATCAGTAGCAGCTATAAAAACCGGGTCCGGCCCCAGCAAAGTGCTGGCGGCTAGAGTGGTTCCTAACCCCGCATCACCGCGGCAGATTTCCTCGGATATTATGCACTGACCCAAGTGGTCTATCCCCGGCCCACCATATTCGGCCGGCACCCCGCAGGTCATAAGCCCCAATTCCTGCAGCTTTTTGATTGTTTCCCAAGGAAAAGTATGATTTTCATCCCATTCCTGACAATAAGGAAGTATTTCATTATCGGCAAAATCCCGCGCC
>CAYRCG010000149.1:0-4371 GCA_964422685.1 uncultured Syntrophomonas sp.
TACCGTCCAAGAGCCCTCAAGCTCCCTTTTCATCGTTGTTTGCGGTCCCTGACCAAGGGGGTTAATATGAAAATAGCCTCCTAGTGTCATTCCGAGCTTGCGAGGAATCTTAGCCCCGCAGGGCTACACCCCGGCAAAGCCATACCCCCTAGGGGGGAAGATTGCCACGTCGCTTCGCTCCTCGCAATGACATAAACCCCTAAAAATCTGCGAATATCATAGTTAATCTGCGAATATCTGCGTCAAAAAACCAACATCGTTACCCCGCTATTTTCATCGTTATTTGCGCTGAACCCGCTCAGCATGGGGGTTAATATGAAAATAGCCCGTGAATTTTTACATCCCTAATAAACCTTTGCCGTAATTAAACACATCCAAAAAGCAAACCGCCAGATATGACATGCCCAGGCTTTCCTTTATACTGCCGGCCCAAGGTAAGCCCAAGCAAGCCGCCAGATCGACAGCCGGGTAAAGTAGACCTAGGGCAATAATCATAATAATAATGTTTTTAGTCGCTACCAATAGCATACCCAAAGTACAATTGAGCCAATCCAGGCCGATGCCCGAGAGCAAACGATCCAGCATAACAAAAAGCAATTTTACTATTAAATTGGCTATGAAAAATATCAGTAAAAAGCACAACAAGGACAGCAATATATCCCCTAAGAAAGCCGCCGGAGCGACAAACGCCTCCGGTAATCCTAATATCCTACCGGTTGCCCCCCATTCCGGCGCACAAACCGGGGCGGGCAATCTCTGGGCCAAGAAATCCTCTAAGACCAGTCCGAAGCCATAGTGTTTATCCAGATAAAAGGCCAATTCCTCCCGGTAGAGGAATGCTAACACTATGCCAACTAGGACGCCTAATAACCCTCCGAGCGCCGCCATCATTCCCTGCCTATAGCCAACCCAGGCACTTAATAATATAATACATAAGAATAAATAATCCAATAGATTAAAATGCATAATAGAATACCACTGCTATTTTCCCCGCAATTATTAGGCTCCGATACTTATTTTACCATACTATTTACATCATCTGTGACATATGACTTGTTACATGAATTTTTGTTTTTCTTGACCCGTAACCGGTTTTTCGATATTTTTAAATAATTAGGGGGTAAATCTTTTCGGAGAATACTAGGAAGAGGGTAATAAACCTTGAATCATCTGCAGTCTGTGGATAACATAAATGCCCTAATCACCTTGATTAAATCCTATGGTCTGCTGGGTCCGGCGGTAGCCTTTGCTTTGTTCATTATTCAGGCGGTCCTTCCGGTTTTCCCCTATATGATTCTAGCCACGGCAGGCGGAATCCTGTTTGGTTTCAAGCTCGGCTTTTTCCTGGCCTGGTCGGGGGCTCTTATCGGCGCCTGCCTAGCCTATTGGGTTTGCCGTATAGCCGGCACCGAGCGAGTAATCAAAACTGTAAAAAACCGCTACGCCTTTGACCTTAGGGAATTCGATCGGCGGTTCGCTTTCTGGAGTATCGTGCTGGCCCGGATATTGCCAGTTGTCCCTACTCCCATAATAAATGCTACCGCTGCCCTGACCGGCGTCCCTTTTTGGGTTTTTTTCTTTTCTTCTGCTATAGGTAAGCTACCGACTGCTTTACTTTATACCGGCTTGGGGCTTAGCCTATTCCAAATACAGGATGTCCGACTCGCACTCCTGCTGCTAGGTGTTGTTCTTTTTCTCCTGCTGGCCGGCCACTATCTGGGGAAAAAGCGCCTACTGGCTTCTAAATATAAAAGTCAAGGAAAAAATGGTTGATAGTTAATTTCTCTCGCGGGGCAAAATATTATAAAGTTATTTGCGAGGTGATGAAATGGATTTGTTTAAGAAGGCTAAAGAGTTGCTAAAGCCTCGGAAGCCAGACCCGAGTACTTTGGACGATATCCCTGAAAGGGACCCACATGAGGAGTTCCGTAGAAAAGATCTTCTTTTTAAAAGACGCCGGGGAGGACATATGTAACAGTCAATAAGGGAGGTTAATTAGCCTCCCTTATTGATAAAAAAATAATTCGTAATTATCCTACGGGCGGAATGGGGATTCAATCTCAACTTTTTAAGTGCTCATATTGGGCCTCGAATACAATTTTATAAGCGCGCTGTGCCGTGACAAAAAGAAAGCCGCCTGGCTTGGCGCCAATCCCCAAATCAACTGCCCAGTCAGGTCACTTATCGGTACCTTTATGTATATATACATAGCTATTATACTACTATTGGTATTGGCGGAAGCGTGTGGGAATCGAACCCACCCACGACGGGATCGCCGCCGCGCAAACTGGATTTGAAGTCCAGGCGGCCCACCAGGACCGGTCCGCTTCCTTATCGCAGAATTCAATGTCAAAAAGATGAATTAACACATTCATATTGTTGCGTAGAGAGTATATACCCAGACAGGCCTTTTGTCAAATCTTGCCCGCAGGTAAACCATCGATGAAAACGCACCTGTCATTGCTATGAAAGGGGTATTTATGCTGACCCTCCGGGCGCCTACTTTTCCGGGAGGGGGGCTATCCCCTTATTCATCACCGGTTTCCCTTACTATGACTGATTCGATTTCATAGCCATATTTCCGCAGTTCTTCTAACAACGGTTCGTAATTCAGGTCCTCTATACGCAGAATCATCTTATAGCGCCGGCTTTTATTATCAAAATAAACGACTGCATTTAAAATGTTTATGCCTTTTGCTGCGACTAATCCGCTTACCTCCGCTAGGCTACCGGGACGGTCCTTGACAAAACAATCTATGCGGCTGTGGGCTGTATTCACTCCTAAGATATCGATTAAAGCGGCAAATATATCGGTTTCGGTCACTATGCCCACCAGTTTATCCTGTTCCATAACCGGCAGACCGCTAACCTTGTTCTCCCGCATTATTTTAGCCGCAGTCTCTATATAATTATCCGGTCCGATGGTTAGAACACGCTGCTTCTTGGGTAATATATCCTTTATTTTGGTCTTCGCCAGGAGGTAATTTAGTTCGTGGATACTTAGGGAAGTTGCTAAAGAGGGAGCCGCCTGATTTAAGTCGGCCAGGGTAATTATACCCACCAGTTGCCCCTTGTCCATAACCGGCAAACGGCGGATGTTGTTTTCTTTCATGAGACGGAAAGCTTCGCTTACGCTGGTATCCTTTTCTACCTTGATAACATCCCCAGACATACGGTCTTTTACTTTCATGCTTTTACCTCCTTTTTATAATTCATCATTATCAAGTGCCTTCCGTGTTCGCCAAGGTAGTATTTGCAAACAACAATGAAAAAGCGGGGGTAAGATTCCTCGCTGCACTCGGAATTCCCATGCAGCAGAGCTGCACCATGATAAACGAATAATAATGCTGCCCTTGTCATTGCGAGGAGCGAAGCGACGTGGCAATCTTTAGTCCTTATTCATAGCAATGACGGAAGGCTGTGCGCGGAATGATGCGTTAATTGTCCTTGCTATGAAAAGGGTTTCTAGACGCAGATTTACGCTGCCCCTCGGGCGCTGATGGAGCCGATAATATCCCAACCATTAAATAGCGGATGCCCTGACCCTTTTCGTTTACCGTGGAGCACGTAGTGCGTGAAAATGCGAGAGGTGAAGTCCCTATTACCCCCCTAGATAGGCCTTTTTCACATCCTCGCTGTTAATCAAATGCTTGGCCGTCCCCTCCAAAACTATTTCCCCGGTCTCGATGACATAAGCCCGGTTGGCAACAGATAGGGCCATATTAGCGTTCTGTTCTACCAATAATATAGTAGTGCCCCGAGCGTTGATATCCTTGACAATTTCGAATATTTCCTTGACCAATAAGGGTGCCAAGCCCATGGAAGGCTCGTCCATGAGCAACAGCTCCGGCTGAGCCATCAAAGCCCGTCCGATTGCTAGCATCTGCTGTTCTCCGCCGCTCAAGGTTCCGGCGGTTTGTTTTCTTCTCTCCTTTAGCCGAGGAAAGCGGGTAAAAACATTCTCTAGGTCACTTTCTATTCCTTTCTTGTCTTTACGCAGATAAGCTCCCATTTCCAGATTTTCCAGGACCGTCATAGTAGCAAAGACCCGCCTGCCCTCCGGTACCTGGGATATGCCCAAGCCCACAATCTTTTCCGGAGCTGTTTTGCTGATTTCTTTTCCCTTGAAGGTAATTGTGCCATTCCTGGGCCGCAATAGGCCGGAGATACTTTTTAGGGTAGTAGTTTTCCCGGCTCCATTGGCTCCGATCAGGGTTACTATGCTGCCCTCTTCCACGGCTAAGGATAACCCTTTAAGGGCGTGTATAGCGCCATAATATACGTCTATTCCTTTAACTTCGAGCACAGCTATCCGGCTTCCTCTCCGTTTATTAATAATATACTTCGTAAATCTGTCACGGCTATGTATAA
>CAYRCG010000150.1:0-4177 GCA_964422685.1 uncultured Syntrophomonas sp.
TTGTGTTGGCAAAAACTTAACAGCTATTCACGCACACAGCAGGGGTTTCCTTGTCGAATCTTTTCCTTACCTTTTCAGGTAAAATAATACCATAGAACACCAGGTTCTTCAAGGCATTAGCTTTGTTATTATTCGCCACCATTTCCAGTCTTACTTTTTTCCCGAATCCTGAGCCCCAATTCTCGCAACTGTACCATGCCTACGCTCGATGGGGCTTCCGTCATGGGACAAGCCGCGCTCTGGGTTTTCGGAAAAGCCATTACATCACGCACACTATTCCTCCCCGCCAGTAGCATCATAAGGCGATCAACACCGAAAGCAATGCCGCCGTGAGGTGGGGTACCATATTCAAAGGCATCCAGCATGAAACCGAATTTTTCCCGGGCTTCCTCTGGATTCATCCCCAATACGGCAAACATCTTTTCCTGCAATTCCCTTCGGTGTATTCGTATGCTCCCTCCGCCTAGCTCAGTCCCGTTGAGAACCAGGTCATAAGCCCTAGCCTTGACCCGGGCCGGCTCACTATCCATAATTTCCACATCTTCCGGACGCGGGGCTGTAAATGGATGGTGTTTAGCCTGGTAGCGTTTTTCCTCTTCGTCATACTCCAAAAGGGGAAAGTCCGTAATCCAGACAAAATTTAGCTCTTCCTCTGCGATAAGCCTTTTTCTCCGGCCTAACTCCAAACGTAGTTTTCCCATAACCTGAGCTACTATATCTGCCTTATCCGCCCCGAAAAGTAATAAATCCCCGTTTTCGGCCCCGGTTGCCGCCAGGATCTGCTCAATTTCTTCTTCGCTGAGAAATTTAGTAATAGGTGAGCGCAATTCGTTTTCCTGAACCACTATCCAGGCCATCCCTTTGGCCCCGTTTTCCACTGCCATTTCCCCTAGACCGTCTATTTCCCGGCGGGTGAAAGAAGCACAGCCTTTGGCATTCAAGGCCCTAACCACGCCCCCCGATTGCAGGGCAGAAGCAAAGACCTTAAATTTAGTGTCCTGCAACATATCGCTTAATTCCACAATCTCTAGGCCGAAACGCAGATCGGGTTTATCCGTTCCGTATTTCGCCATAGCCTCATCATAAGCTAAGCGCGGAAAGGGGGTTTTTATGTGCTTATCCGCCGCCCGGAGAAATATCTCTGCCATCATTTCTTCTACCAATCCGATAATATCCTCCTCATCAGTAAAAGAAAGCTCTATATCCAGTTGGGTAAATTCCGGCTGTCGATCGGCCCGGAGATCTTCATCCCGGAAACAGCGGGCGATCTGAAAATACTTCTCCATCCCCGCCACCATAAGTATCTGCTTGAATATCTGCGGGGATTGGGGCAAGGCGTAGAATTCCCCGGGATGAACGCGGCTAGGTACTAAGTAGTCCCTAGCACCCTCGGGGGTACTTTTCGTTAAAATAGGCGTTTCAATTTCGATAAAGCCGCGGTTGTCCAGAAAGTCGCGCATACATTTGACTACTCGGTGCCTTAAGAGCAGGTTATCCCGCATTTCGGGTCTCCGCAAATCCAGGTAGCGGTATTTTAAGCGCAGGTTTTCATCGACATCTATATCATTCTCAATATAAAAGGGAGGAGTTTTAGCCGGGCTCAGTACTTCTATTTCTTCCACATAGACTTCCACCTGGCCGGTTTTGAGGTTAGGATTTTCCGTAGCCTCAGGGCGTAGGGAAAGCTTCCCCCGCACCGCGATGACATACTCGCTTCTTATCTGCTCCGCGAGGTGGAAAGCCTCCTTTTTGACTTCGGGGCTGAATACCAGTTGGATTATGCCGGAGCGGTCCCGTAAATCAACGAAAATCAAACCGCCATGGTCCCTTCTGGTGTCCACCCAGCCATTAAGTACAACTTCCTCTCCAACCAGGCGGGTATTTAATTCGGTGGCATTTCGCGTTCTTTTCATCAAATGTTTCTCCTCCTACTACGTTTCTCAAAATGAATTAAGTGTTTGAGGCGTGAGGGGTATTATGCCTCACGCCTCACCTTCTCGACATAGTTAAACAATTCTTCCGGGCTTAGCTGCCACTGTTCTTTTAGCTGCATATCCCGCAGAGTCCAGAAACCTTTTTCTACTTCTTCCTCACCAATCATAACTACGAAAGGAACGGCGATTTTTCCGGCATACTTCATTTGGGCCTTGCCGCTGCGACCGCCGTAATCTTTATCCGCCCTGATGCCCCGGCTACGAAGATCATTCAGAAGCTTCAGACCCTGCATCTCATAGAGATCATCCATTACCACTACAAAAACATCCAACGGCGATTTGACCGGCTCGTTTTTGTTCAATGTATCCTGGGCTAGCAAAAGGCGCTCTATACCTAGGGCAAAGCCGACACCCGGTATATCCGGTCCGCCTAAATCTTTTACCAGTCCGTCATACCTCCCCCCGCCCCCGATCGCGCTTTGCGCACCGATGCCGGGAAGGTGAATCTCGAAAGCAGTATTGCTGTAGTAGTCCAAGCCGCGCACCAGGTTATTATCCTGTATGTATTCTATCCCATTATTTTGCAGGGCACTCTGCACCTGAGTATAATGTTCCCGGCAATAGGGGCAAAGATGCTCATAAAAAATAGGAAAGCCCTTAATTGCCTGGTGACAGGCCTCATTTTTACAATCCAGAACCCTTAAAGGATTCTCCTTATACCTCTGCTGGCAATCCTGGCATAGTCTTTCCTTATACTGGGCGATATGTCGCAATAGACTATTACGATAAGCATCCCGGCAAACGGAGCAGCCTAATGAATTCAAATGCAGTTCATAATCATCTAAACCCAAATGCCTTAAAATCTCCACCAGCAATATAATTATCTCCGCATCCAAATAAGGATTGTTGCTGCCAAAAGCCTCAACCCCAAATTGGTGGAATTGCCGGTATCTTCCCGCCTGCGGACGATCATAACGAAACATGGGCCCTAAATAATACCACTTGACCGGCATTACGCCATTATACACCTTATGTTCGATCAAAGCCCGAGCACAAGGGGCAGTGCCTTCAGGGCGCAAAGTCAGATTACGCCGGGAACGGTCATTAAAACTATACATTTCTTTGCTAACGATATCCGTCCCCTGACCAACGCCGCGTTGAAACAGCTCCGTGTGCTCAAACTGCGGGGTTCTGATTTCCCTATAACCAAAGGATTCAGCTAAATCCTTCAATACTTTTTCGGTATAATGCCATCGGGCAGAATCTTCAGGCAAGATATCATAAGTCCCCCTAGGGGCGTTAATTTTCATAAATAACTCCTTCATCATAGCTCCGGGCGTGCAGATTTCCTGCAACTATGCATATAAGTTCGGCAGTAATAGATATATGCCGGCAAAGATATCCTTAGGAAGGCACTGTAGCAAAAAACTAGTTATTGCAAGAACGGATTGTGTTTCCTTTCAAAGCCAATAGTAGTCGCTGGTCCGTGCCCGGGATAGCAGACAGTTTCGTCATCATAACAGAAAAGCTTTTCTTTGATATTACTAATCAATTGATTATAGGAACCACCAGGGAAATCAGTGCGTCCGATGGAGCCTTGGAATAGGGTATCGCCGACAAAAATAATGTTTCCGGTTTTAAGGCATACGCCCCCGGGGCTATGTCCTGGAGTGTGGATAACTTCCAATTCCACCGTATTACCGATTTTTATTATATCCCCTTCCTGGATTAACTGATCCGCCGGTGGACTTACCACCTTGGAGCCCATCATAAAGGAGAAGTTAGAAACCGGATTAACCAACATCTTGGCATCATCTTCGTGGATAAGGATTTTGGCACCGGTGGCGTCCTTTACGGCTTTGTTTGCCCCTATATGGTCTATATGACCGTGTGTATTGATAATATACTGTGCTTTTAACCCATCCCGTTCTAATAGGTCGAGTATATTCCGGGCGTTCCCCCCGGGGTCAATAACCGCTACCTCCTTAGTTTCCTCACAACCGACAATATAGCAGTTTACCATCATACTGCTGAGTTCTAAGCCTTTTAATATCATTTCGATGCTCCTTTCAAAATTAGGCAAAGTGAGGGGGCCATAGGCACCCATGAACTATTCGGATTCCCCGCTGCGCTCGGAATTCCTATGCAGCAGAGCTGCACCACGATAAACGAATAATAATGCTGCCCTTGTCATTGCGAGGAGCGAAGCGACGTGGCAATCTTCCCCCCTAGGGGGTATGGCT
>CAYRCG010000151.1:0-4145 GCA_964422685.1 uncultured Syntrophomonas sp.
CGTTGTTTGCGCTGAACCCGCTCAGCATGGTATGAAAACAGTCTTCCGTAGTATCACTCCGAGCTGGCGAGGAATCCCCCCCTCGTGGCCCGGCAAAAATGTCCCCTTTGCATATATTTATGGCTATCGCGGTTATACTATGCCTGAGATAGTAGGGGAGCTGTATTTGTATGTTTAGAATCAGTCATTTCCAACTTTATTGCCTCTTAATGCTACTGATAGGGCCGGTAGCTTTCCTGGTGGTGCCCGATATGCTGATAACACAACTGGGCAGCGATGCCTGGTTAGCGGCTATCGCCGCCATAATACCTGGCATCCTGCTGATAGCCATGTTCCAACATATCATTAATAAAAGCCGCGAGCCTTTTCCCCGCCTATTGGAGGAACACCTGGGGAAGCCTTTGGGGAAGATAATTACTCTCCTATATATCTTGTCCTTCCTCTTTGTAAGCAGTTATACTGTGCGGCTCTTTGTGGATTTTATCGTAATCGATGTCCTGCCCCAAACCCCCATTTCCATTTTTATCGGCGTTCTTTTGCTATTGGGCATAATCGCTATCAAGAGCGGGCTGGAAAACCTGGCCCGCTCTTGCGAGGTGGTTGTCCTGGTAGGTATGCCTTTTGCTTTGCTCATCTTTCTGGTTGCTATCTTTGAGAGCTGGAATCCCGGGAATCTTCTCCCCTTCGCCCATATGGATTTAAAGTCTTTCGGGCAGGGATTGGTTTCCAGCACTTATTCTCTGGGCAAGATGTTACCGGTATTAAGCCTGGCGTTTTTCTGCCCCCCGGGAAGTGCCCGCCGGATAATGCCCTTGGCCGTCCTAAGCTATGTACTGTTAATGTCGGTTACTACTGTAGCCACATTGATGGCCTTAGGGGAGGATATGGCTAAAATCACCACCTTCCCTCCTTTTACTACCATACGCTTGCTCCATATCGCCGATTTCGTCCATAACATAGATATTATCTTCATCGGCGGCTGGATACTCGGCATTTTCGGCGCAGCTAGCATCCCCTGGTTTATGGCCTGTTATTGCACTCAGCAACTCCTCCGCCTGAAGGATTACCGCTTTTTAGCCGCCCCTTCCTCCCTCATTATTGCGGCTTTTTCTCTAATAATGAGCAAAAATATATTAGAAATTCTCAGTGTCAGCATGCATATTATCCCAGTATTATATTCAATTATTTTTATAGCCCTGCCTTTCCTGCTTTTCCTTATAACCCTATTTAAACCTTACCCCGAGGCCCCAACCGTGACTGACAAGTTTAATGCGGAGAGTTCTGCATAGTTTGAATCTATTTTGTCCAAGCTAGAAAATGGAACCATACGAGATTTTTGGGGGATTATAATGCGCATTATTAAAAACAATAAATCGGTTATAACCGAGATCCCGACCGGAGAATTGTCGGAGCAAGCCCTCGTACCGAGTTTGCAGGAAAACCGGGAGAAATTAGACCTGCTGCTCGCCGGTTGTTCCGACGTAGTAATACGTGATTTTACCCTAGCAGAGAACCCTTCTACCGCCGGCCTTCTACTTTATTTTGATGGGTTAGTAAATGCGGAACTAGTCGCTATGCATATTTTGCACCCCCTTTTGCAAAAACCGGGAGGCGGGGACAACTCCGGGGATTTATCCCCCGATGAGATGTTCAAGCAGGTTCAATACCGCATCCTTTCCATAGGTGAATTGGAGACCCTGGATAGCATCGGGGAGGTATTGCACCATATCAGCTCGGGGGATACAGTAATACTACTAGACGGTTGTACCCAGGGTTTAGTGGCCGGTACCCGTAATTGGCAAACGCGGGCTATTCAAACCCCGGAAAACGAGGTTACCATCTACGGCCCTAAGGAAGGCCTTACAGAAACTATACGCCTTAACACCGCTTTATTGCGGCGCCGTATCAAATCGACTAATTTGAAAATCGAGACTATGGTTATCGGCCGGCTGAGCAAAACCGATATAGCTATATGCTACATCGAAAATATCGCCTCCGGTTCTATGGTGGAGGAACTAAAATCCCGCCTGGAGACTATAGATATCGATGCTATCTTGGACCCTCGTTATTTGGTGGAATTCATAGCCGATGAAAAAAGGAGCGTATTCACTCAGGAACAATACACGGAAAAACCGGACCGGATATGCGGCTACCTCCTGGAAGGCCGCATAGCAGTTATGGTTGATGGTTCCCCCATGGCTATTATCCTGCCGGTTTCCTTCTGGGAGTATATCGTTTCCCCGGAGGATTATTATATAAACTATATCGCCGCTTCGCTTTTCCGTCTTTTACGCCTGAGCGCCTTCGCCCTGGCCCTTCTGCTGCCTTCATTATATGTAGCGGTGATAACTTACCACCACGAAATGGTCCCCACCCCGCTGCTGCTAACCCTAGCGGCTACCCGGCAGGGGATACCTTTCCCGGCCTTCGTGGAGGCACTGTTACTTGAAATAACCTTTGAGCTTTTGCGTGAAGCCGGCCTGCGTCTACCCCGCGCGATCGGACCCGCCGTAAGCATAGTCGGAGCCTTAATAATCGGTGATGCTGCTGTAAGGGCCGGACTGGTTTCCACCCCTATGGTGGTAGTAGTCGCCGCCACCGGTATCGCCTCCTTCGCTTCCCCTTCTTATGATGCCGGAATTATTATTCGCATTGCCCGTTTCGGTTTTTTGGCTGCTGCCGGTCTCCTGGGTTTCTTAGGTATAATGATCGCTCTTTTGTTGATGCTCCTGCGGATGGCCTCTCTTTCCTCCCTGGGTCTGCCATATCTGGCCCCCCTGGCTCCATTTAATTGGCAGCATCTCGGTGATATATTAGTTCGCCGCCCTTGGTTTACTAACCGGAAGCGCCCCTATCTGGAGGGGATGGAAAACCAATGGCGCCAAGGAAAAGGTTCGGGGGGACCGTATCTATGAGAAAAGTTTTATTGCTATTAGTATTATTGTTATTGGCTATCAATTCCGGATGTGAAGGCAGGGATTTGGAAAAAAGCGTTATTCCGCTGGGCTTGGGGGTCGATGTGGACCAGGAACAAATAGTGGTAAGTGCCGAACTAGCAGGCAATCAAACCCCTGAAGCGACAGAGCCATCTACCGGGCCGGATTTTTATGTGGTTTCGGGCCATGGGCCCAGCGTGGCGGAAGCGGCCCGCAATATAATGCTGGAAATACCACGCCAACCCTTATGGAGTCATCTTAATACGGTGATAATCGGGGAAAAATTAGCCCGGCGGGATATGGCCCTTTTTATGGATTTTTTGTCCCGTAACCGCAATGTCCGTAAAAATATCCCCGTGTTCATCGCTAAAGGATGTGTTCCGGCAGATATCCTTTCGGTAAAACCACCTATCGAGCCCCATCCGTCCTTAGTCCTCAGGAACCTTATATACCTGCAGGAAAAGCAGGTGGGGGCTTATGTCCCTGTCGACCTTAAGGATATGGAGGCCCGCTTCCTTAGCCCGGGGATCGAACCCTTAGTCCCGCAAATAACCCTAGAAAAAAGCAATAACGACAAGCGTCTTTGTTTAGAAGGAGCAGCCGTCTTCCGAGGACGAAAAATGGTAGGCTTTTTCGATGAATTAGAAAGTCGTGGCTACCGCTGGATAAGCCCGCAGATGATTCAGGGGGGGCTTTTCCTGATACCTTCCCCCCTTCAATCCGGGAGACAGCTTACCCTGGAACTTTCCCGTTCCCGGGCCCAGATTACCCCGAAGTTGCAGGAGGGGGATATCACCATGCAAATAGTAGTAAAAGCAGAGGGGAATTTTTACGAGCAAAACGAGGTTGGGGAGCTTTTCACCCGCCAGGGGTTTCTGGATATAGAAAGATTAGCCAATCGGGAAATCGAGCGTCAGATTAGGCTGGCTATCAGCAAAGCCCAGGAATTAAGTAGCGATGTTTTTGGTTGGGGACAAATGTTTAGAGAGGCCTATCCCCGGGAATGGAAGGGGATGGAGGGCGATTGGGAGGAAATCTTCCCCCTGATAGAGGCGCAAATAAAGGTGGAATTTACCTTGCGCCGCAGTTATCTGGCGGACAAATCCTTTAAGTTTCGGTAGCAGACCGCATGGGGTATCAAAGCCCGCAAGGAATGACAGCCCGCTGTCATTGCTATGAAAGGGGTTTTTAGACGCAGATTTACGCTGA
>CAYRCG010000152.1:0-4063 GCA_964422685.1 uncultured Syntrophomonas sp.
GTATCGGTAACTACCCGCTATTCCTTACCGTTCAAGAGCCCTCAAACTCCCTTTTTATCGTTGTTTGCGGTCCCTGACCATGGGGGTTAGTATGAAAATAGCCTCCTAATGTCATTGCTATGAAATAGGTTTTTAGACGCAGATTTACACTGATCCTTCGGGCGCTGAGGGACGCTGATAATATCTCAACCACTGAACAGCGGATGGCCCTGACCCTTTTCGTTTATCGTGGTGCACGTAGTGCATAAAATTCCGAGCTTGCGAGGAATCTTCCCCCCACAAAGCATATTACCCTAGGGGAAGATTGCCACGTCGTCTCGCTCCTCGCAATGATAAGAACCCGATCGTTCAAGTGCAGTAAGTAATCTTAAACCACTGTTTTTCATTATTTCAGGTGCCGGATGCGTTTGGCACCGAATCCAATAAAAAAATACGCTTTGCATAAGAATTTGGTCTTGCCGGGGCGGTAGGATTAATCTAGCGACCACTAGCCCCTACCGCCTCAGCAGGCCATCCCTAAACTAGTTTGTTACTCTTTCTCCAAATCTTCATGTTTTGCGCTTCTTTTATTAATTCATCCTTGAAATCCGGATGGGCTATTTTGATAAGTTCTTCAGCTCTTTCCCAGGTACTTCTGCCCTTCATAGTGGCAACGCCATATTCAGTTACCAACATATGGGTGGCAGTTCTCGGGTCAGTTACTATGGCTCCGGGAGTAAGAATAGGCTTAATCCTGGATTGGACTTCCCCTTTCATATTAATAGTGGAAGGTAAGCAAACAAAGCTTTGTCCATTCTTAGACTTGTAAGCTCCTTCCACAAAATCTAATTGTCCGCCGGTTCCGCTGATATGCCTGGTTCCAACACTTTCAGAACATACCTGCCCGAACAAATCCACCTCAATACAAGCATTTATTGATACAAAATCATCTATCTGGGCCACTACCCAGGGGCTGTTGGTATAATCAACCGAATAAGAAGCCAGACCCGGATTATCATCGATATATTCGTATAATTCCTGGCTGCCCATAGCAAACGAATAAACCTGTTTGTACTTATCGATGTTCTTTTTAGCGCCGGTAATCTTGCCCGCTTTGGCCATTAACAGATAAGCATCAACATACATCTCGGTGTGTACTCCTAAATCCTTCAAGTCGGAAGCAGCTACCATACTCCCTACTGCATTTGGAGTACCCCCAATCCCTAATTGGATACAGTTGCCGTCATATAGGCGTTCTATAATATGCTTGGCTATGGCTACTTCTACCTCACTGGGCTCAGCAGCTCCCAGGGTCATAATCGGCTCATTTTTACTTTCCATGATATAATCTACCTGCGATATATGGACACACTCCTGATTACCGCCCAAACAGCGCGGCATCTTGTCATTTACTTCCAGAATGCTGACCCGGGCAGTTTCTATCATGGCTATACAATTAACCGAACTACCCCCAAAGTTAAAATACCCATGTTTGTCCATAGGTGTAACCTGAATAACTGCTACATTGGTAGGGACACAATCCTTTCTGGTCATCATGGGGTTTTCATGAAACTTCATGGGAATATAGAAAAGGTTCTTTCCGATAAACTTCTTATCGTGGGCCGCCACATGCCAGCTGTTCCAAGTGAAATGTTCACCGCTAGGATCCGCTTCCGCGGTGAAATGCTGATATGAGCCTATGTCACAACGGATATTTACATCCCAAAGTTCATCTTTGCGCTTAGCCAAGGCTTCGTCGAAATCTCTGGCACAGTTAATTCCGAAACCGTATTCCACCCAATCACCCGATTGAACCTGTTTTGCCGCCTCATCCGGGCTTACTAGCTTATCCTTGTACATATCCAACCACTTCTGGTACACATAACCGCCTCCTCTTATTCATTATGCTTATTGAATATATTTATAGAATTAAACAAGTTAGCCCCAGTCTCCCGTAACCCAATTAGATTCCGGGAGACGGGGCTACTAATAGTCTGGTAATTTGTTCTAGTAATGCCAGCGGATAGTTTCTGTACTATCCTTCAAAGATTACATGTATCCTTCTTCGTCCAGATCAATACAGCTAGTATCGGGATGTTCCATAGCTTTCAGGGTACCGAATATTTCGGGAACAACATTCATTATGAAGAATCTGGCGGTAGCTATTTTGCTCTTATAGAAATTGGCATCGAAATGATCTTCGCCCAATTCAGCTAGCTTGCCGGCGGCTAATACGCCTTGTTCAAGCATGAATTTACCGCAGATGACCTTCGCTGCTGCATGAAGCATACGAGTGGCGTAAAGCTGCTTCATCTGTTTATCAGTTTGCAGCCATTTGCCGTTAAGATCCATAATAGTCTTGAAAGCATCGAAGGATTCCGCCATCATGGCAAATTCCTTCTCGAATTCTGCGGTCTTCTTATCATTTATGAAATCTTCTATTTGTTTTAACCAGAGTTTAAAGGGTTCGCCGCCCTTCATGGTGTATTTGCGCCCGGTCAGGTCCTGCCCATGCATGAAGTTCGTGCCTTCCCAGATGGCGTAAATCTTGCAATCACGGGCTAGTGAGGCGGGGGCATATTCTTCCATAAAGCCATAGCCGCCAAGTACCTGCATGGCCTCTGAGGTCATTAACCAGGCCATATCGGATATGAAAGCCTTGGCGATGGGATTCTGAATCATGAACATATCATCGTAATATTCTCTTTCTTCTTCGGTGGCCGCTTCTTTGGACAGGTCAATGTAGTAGTAGGATGAATAAACTAAGGCCCGGCAGGCTTCCATCATGGATTTCTGCAGCATCAGCATACGGCGGACGTCTTCGTGCTCGATAATGCGTACGCTAGGTCCCTTAGGGTCAGTGGACTTTTTACTCTGTACCCGGGCTTTGGAGTAATCCAAAGCTGCATAGTAAGCAGAACCAAAAGCGCCCAGGGAGAATATCCCAGTATTGATGCGCTCTTCGTTCATCATCTGGAACATTTGTGCCATACCTTTGCTGCGTCCGTTTACCGGTCCATCACCGATCATCCAGCCATAACAGTTGTCATTTTCACCGAAAGCCAAGGAGCAAGTTGCGGAGCCGTGAAGTCCCAGTTTGTGCTCGATGCCGGTAGTAGTAACGTCATTCCATGCCCCCATAGAGCCGTCTTCATTAACCCAGAACTTAGGCACAACCAAGCAGGAGATGCCGGCGGTACCCGGTAAGGCATCGGGATCCTTGGCTAAAACCAGGTGGATCATATTTTCTACCCCATCCCAGTCGCCGGTGCTTATGAAGCATTTCTGGCCTTTTATCTTCCACAGGCCTGGGGTGTCAGTGGGGAAACACTTGGTGGTAACCGCGCCGACTTCGGAGCCTGCGCCGGGCTCGGTTAAGCACATGGTGCCGCCCCACTCGCCGGAGTACATCTTGGGCAGGAAGATTTCCTGCAGTTTTTCGGCAAGGTTGTACTGCAATACAGTAGTAGCGCCCTGAGTCAGGCACCAAAGCATTACGATAGCCGGAGATGCACCTGTTTGCATTTCTAGAATCGGAGCATACCAATAAAGGGGCATACGGCCTTCCACTCCGCGATCACCGAACTGAGGTCCCATACCGGCGTCCATAACGGTGCTGTAAACTGTTTTGAATACATCCGGGCTGATAACCGCTTTTTCTTCACCGCCGACAAATTTCATGCCGATTTCATCGCCATCCTTGTTGGCCGGGCAGATAACGTCCTTGCATATTTTGTAATTGACGTCACAGATAGCATCAAAATCATCTATTCCATAATAGTCCTTATAGGCATCCTGAGATAATACTTTATCAGCATCCAACCATTCTTTTATCTGAAACTTTATATCCCGAGTCTGGTATAAAAAATTATCATGTGGCAAATTAGTTTCCTCCTTATTATTTAATTTTTTTATCACCTGAAGAAAGATATTGACTGCTTAATTAACGATTGTTGATGGTTGTTCCACCATCGCTATCATTAAGTTGGTGAATCTTAAAGCTGTTCCACGATTAGGGCCGTACCCTGCCCGCCGCCTATGCAAAGGGTGGCTAGACCCTTCTTGGAACCGCGCTTTTGCATTT
>CAYRCG010000153.1:0-4012 GCA_964422685.1 uncultured Syntrophomonas sp.
GAAGTGTTTTGGATTTGCCCGTCAAAGTCGGACAGGTGGTAGCACCGGGCAGCCTCTTGGCCCAATTGGGTTCGACAGTTCAACTGGAGGTAAAGGCGGAAATCCTTAGTGATGAGTTAAGGAGGTTAAAGCCGGGGCAGAATGTTCAGATTAGTGCTCCCGTGCTAGGCGACGAGATACTCCACGGCCAAGTTACTAAGATCTATCCCCAAGCCTATGAGAGAACCTCTGCCTTAGGAGTGATACAGCGGCGGGTTCCGATTATTATCTCTTTGCAAGAGAGTGCTAACCTGCAGCCGGGTTATGAGGTGCGGGCTGCTATAGAAATCTTGCGCAAGGAAGGGGTTATTCTGCTTCCCCGCGAAACCTTGAGACTCGACGAGAAGGGAAACTATAGGGTATGGTTAGTGGATAAAGGCCGCTCGGAGCAGCGCGTTGTGCAGATAGGCGAGAGAAACCAGCAATGGGCGGAAATAACCAAAGGGATCGAAAAAGGTGATATAGTAGTCCGGGACGGCAGCCTGGAATTAAAGGAAGGCGGCCGGGTTAGAACCTCTAAGACTGACCCCGCTGTAAGAAGATAATGTTAAAGGATAATCCCCGGTTTATCTCCCGTTTGTTTAACGGGACCATATATTTCTATGGTACAATATAGGAGGATGAAAAGCCGATATCATCATTCCTGGGCAGTAGAGAGGGGATAATGGGACGGATGCAAGGAAACGATCCTTCCTATCGCGATTATGATGAGATAGATCTCCGCGATATTTTTAATACTTTACACAAATGGAAATATACCATTTTGGCAATAATGCTAATGACTATGCTCTTAAGTGCTATAATCAGCTTCCACTTCCTGGAACCCGTTTACGAAGCTAGCACAGTTGTTTCGGTTTCTCAGGCCAGACTAAACCGGGAAAGTTCCTCTAATAACATAGCCGATACTGTTAATGAACTGGGGGAAATCCCGTATATGACTGCAAGTGGCTACGAGCAGCAGGTGAAATCATCGGATGTAATAGAGGAAGTAATAAAAAAGCTGCGCTTGCACTATAGCAGGGGCTCACTGAAATCCCTGATTAATACCGAGCAAATACCTAACAGCAATTTGATTGTCATAAAAGTAACCAACAGTAGTCCGGAACTAGCCGCAGATATTGCTAACGCTTTGCGGGAGGAGTTTATTTTACATATCAACGAAATTAACAAAAGAAAAATGACCCAGTCTTTGGTTATCTTGGAGGAAGAATGGCTGCAAAAAGAGGAAATCGACCTTGATGTCGCCAGTGAAAGGCTAAAAACACACAAACTGCAATCCCGTTCCGCGGAGTTCCTGGAAGGCCAGTTGATTAAGAAGCGGGAAGATTTGATAAGCTACCAATCTTGGCTAACAAAGGCCGGCATCGAACAGGCTTGTCTACGGGAAGGGCTGCAGATTTTGCAGGACACTATCGCCCTGACCCCGGCTACTTTGACAACGACCAATAGTGCTGAAGGAATAATGTACACGGGACTTCAGGGTTTGGATATAAAGGACGGCATCGTTAACAGTGAACAGATTAACGAAAACTATACCTCGCTAATAGAGTCCTACAATAGCAAAAATACTACTTTAGCTGAGCTGAATATACAAATTAATAGAACCAGACAGGAAATCGCTAGGCAGGAAAAGGAAATCCGTGATTTGGAAACAGAATTAATAAAAAATCAGATAGTTGAAAAAAAGCTGCAAAACGAAGTCGAAAGAAGGGAAAGTGTCGTTACCCTTCTTTCAGCCAAAATAGCAGAATTGAAAATGGCGGAATCAATAAATTTGGCGGATAATAACATCATAACCGTTTCTGGAGCCATGATTCCCGAGGCTCCGGTTAGGCCTAATAAAACCCTGAACATAGCCGTAGCGGCGGTCCTTGGCCTGATGCTGGGCACCTTTAGCGCATTCCTTGTAGAATATCTGCGCGAAGCCGGGTTGGAAACCGAAGCAGACGGACGGCTATCCTAAGGTACCCCAGTCAGGGAATTATTTCAAGGCTTATGCCCGGGGGGGGAATTGATAAGGGGAGGATTTGTAAGTTTTCGCACTTGATTGAAAATTCGAAAATTGCTAAGCTGTGTACTACTAGGAGAAGAAGTTTTAGGGGAACTTGGTATGAAAAAACACATTGCCCTATGTATTACACTAACTATTTTGTTTGCGGCTATGGCAGGTGCCCATTCTGTTGCGGATAATCGGATTAACTGGACAGATGAGGAGCTCGTTTTTAGGGAAAACCATCCGGTGATTCGGCTTGGTGTAGATCCGCGTTTTGTGCCGTTTGATTTCATTGATGAAGATGGGGAATACAAAGGCATTGCCTGTGACTACTTGGAATTGGTATCTGAGAGAACGGGCTTGCAATTTGAAGTTTGCCGGGGATTAACTTGGCCGGAGGCTTATGATTTAGCCTTGGCTAGACAATTAGATGCTCTGCCCGCTATCGGTTTAACTACGGATAGGGCGGAGCATTTTTTGTTTTCAGAGCCCTACTATTATTTTAAAAGGGTTATCGCGACTAGGGATACGGATACTCAAATATCCGGTATGAAGGATTTGGAAGGTTTAACCGTAGCCGTACAGCGCAATAGTTCCCATCATAGCTATTTGTTATCCTATGAAAAGATTAACCTCAGCCTTTATGATTCAGTGGAGGCGGCGCTGGTGGCCTTGGCAACCGGTGAAGAGAGGGCTTTTATCGGCAACCTAGCCACTACCAACTATTTAATCCGTTCCACCGGCTTGACCAATCTGAGATTTGTCTCCTTTGAAGCCGAGAAACAACAAGCCTTATATTTTGCGGTGCGTGATGATTGGCCGGAACTGGTGAGCATCTTCAACAAGGCCGTAAATACCATCAGTGATAAGGAAAGAATCGCTATTAACAATAAGTGGATAGAACTAGAAACCCATTTAGATTTCTGGCCTTTCATTCGCGCTGCCCTGATTGCTTTTGCTTTCTTCGCGGTTGTCTTGGCAGTTTCCTGGTTTTGGATTGGGCGTTTGCGTAAAGAAATAAAAGAGAGAAAACGGGTTCAAACGGAGTTGGAGGCCACAAATCTAATAGCAGATGAAGCGAATAGAAATTTACAGGAAGCCAATAGTGAGTTGGAGAAGATGTCTATGATAGACGGGCTCACCAGTATATCCAACAGGAGGTATTTCGACAGTTTTCTACATAAACTATGGGGCATAAATATGAGGGAAAGGTTCCCTGTCGCTTTGATTATGGTTGATGTGGATCATTTTAAACTTTACAACGATACATACGGACATTTAGGCGGCGATCAATGCTTAAAAGCGGTGGCTAGTATAATCAATGAGACGGTCAAAAGATCCGGGGACTTGGTTGCTCGTTTTGGCGGAGAAGAATTTGCCGTTCTATTGTCGAATACGAGCGAAGATGATGCCGTAAAACTGGCGGAGAAGATAAAGGGAAAAATAGCTGAGGAAGTAATGAACAGGGTTGAATCCACAACCCCCGTTACGGTAAGTTTAGGGGTGGCGGCAATGATCAGCACTGGAGACAAAACGCCCGATGACCTCATATATGCCGCGGATTGCGCCTTATATCTAGCGAAGAATAACGGGCGGAATAGGGTGGAAAGGGCAAGCTCCTTGCCGGACTCCCTTATAGGAAAGTGTTCGGAAGCAAAGGATTCCTAGCAAAACAATTTGGGGGATATGGTTTAAAAATCGTTTTACATTTATTCAGCCGGAAGGCGAATTGCCGGCAAGGGTCCCGGCCTATAAGGTCAGCAAAACCCAATTACACCGGCGTTCACATCCGGAATTTATATTGGTGGGGTTGCTGTTTAAACATCCATTCTACAGCATCGAAGATAAGGAGGGTAGTAGATACCAAGACTCCTTAGCCATCACCGGTTTAACAAAAGAAAATGATTATACCGTTGGAGCAATAAGCGATTATTCTAATGGCTTTAAAATAACCTTTCTAAAGGAAATATCAGGTGAACA
>CAYRCG010000154.1:0-3785 GCA_964422685.1 uncultured Syntrophomonas sp.
CCGCGCGGTACCCCTTGAGCACGAGGCAAGCTGCCGGTGTTGCCCATGCGTAGCCGGCGAGCAGTATATTCTATTAAGCCACCCCTCACCCCTCACTCCTCACCATTTCATACTAACCAATGACACAAAAGAACCGTCACCTTGTGTCCCTTATCAGCGGAGGAAGCCTTCTAGGATAGTGTCAATAGCTTCCTGCTCGCTTAAACCCAGTGACATAAGTTTTATTAATTGCTCACCGGCTATCTTGCCGATGGCGGCTTCATGGGTAAGGACTGCATTAACATCTTCGGCTTCTAGCTGGGGTACAGCTTTTATCTGGGCCCTGTCCATGAGGATAGCATCACATTCCACGTGGCCGGTGCACTCGCTTTTCCCCACCAGCGCGGCTTTAAAAAGCTGGTAGGAATCATCCTGAGCGACCGCGCGCGAGAGGATTTGCGCCGTTCCCCCTTGGCCTTCTATTTCAACCCGTATATCCGATTCGGCCCTCTGTTGGCCATGGGTTAATAGTCTTTCTATTACTTTAAAGTTCCCTTTTTCCTGCACATAAGCCATGGTGGACCGGGAGGTATCATCAACACCTTTAACCTGCAGCATCTCCATCTCTATGCTCCCGCCACTTTCCACCCGGACAACAGTAACGGGATTTAATATTCTTTTCCCTTTCCCTGTGCCCTCACCATAGTGTTTTTCCAGATATTTCACCTGCGCCCGGGGCCCCACGATTATCTCATGGATACCGTTATGGCTGGAATCGCTATGACTGTCATTGTGTATTCCACAACCGGCAATTATGGTAACTTCGGCATCTTCCCCGATATTAAAGGTGTTATATACCCGATCGTGTAAACCGGAGTTGGTCAGTATTACCGGTACATGGACACTTTCTCCCTTGGTTCCCGGTTTTACATCTATATTTAGCCCTTTGTTCTCTTCATTGCTGGTGATACTGATATTAGGGGATGAATGCCGTAAAACGGCTTCTCCATTACGCCTGATATTTACTGCCCCATTGGGTATTTCTTTAATATCGGCCACCGTCTGCAATAAATCCATTTCCAACTGTTCAAATCTCATACAGCATTTCCCCTCTGCATTGCACCTTCATTTTGCACTCGACTTCATCGCGGATTAAGGGCCAGATTTCATCCGGGGTCCCCCGGTCCTTTACCTGGCCTTCATCTACCAGTATTATTTCATCAACTATATGCAGGACATTTTCGTTGTGGGTGATAATTATGGCTGTTTCGCCCTGTCTTCCCCTGAATTTGTTCATTATTATGGTAATTAGTTTTTGTATAGTCCAAAGGTCAACTCCGGCTTCTGGTTCGTCGAAAATGCTAAATTTGGCATCGCGGGCTAGTAATTGGGCGATTTCAATCCTTTTAATCTCCCCTCCGCTCAGACTAGGCCCTACATCCCGGTCGAGATAGTCCTCAGGGCATAGACCTACATCGCGTAGACTGGTTCTAAGGTTTATACCATCCAAACCCGGTCGAGCTATTTGCAGCAGGTTAGTAACGGTTAGACCTTTAAAGCGCGGAGGTTGCTGGAAAGCATAGGCAATACCCTGACGCGCGCGCTCACTTACAGTCAGATTATTTATGTTTTCTTCATCGAGGAATATATCCCCCCTGCTTTGCCGGTAAATGCCCATAATGATTTTCGCAATGGAGGTTTTTCCTCCGCCATTCGGACCGGTGATAGCATAAAGACGATTAGGATGGAATTCCAGGTTTATTCCCCGGAGTATTTCTTTGTTAGTCCCATTCTGCCCGTTGACCGCTAGGCTTATGTTCTCTAATCTTAGCATAGCCAATCCCCTCCTTAGGTATAACACTACCGCGCGGTATGGCCCGGAGGGCCACCACCGACTGCTATTATTTTTCCATAGCCGATAACGCCGTCACAAATGCATCAACCATCTGCTCAACTGCTGCCGGATAATAGTTGTCAATCTTCCCTTGATCCGCACAATAGGCTAGGGCTGTGTCCCAGGGAATGGACCCCAGATAATTCACCCCTTTTTCCCCGCACCATTTTTTTACCCCGCCCCCGCTAAACAACTGCACTTCATGTTTACAGTGAGGGCATATGCCAGAGGTAAGGTTCTCCACTACCCCTAGTATCGGAACTTCGCTTTTTTCCAGCATGTTGAGGGCTTTTCTAACAATCGTGAAAGCCAGGTCTTGGGGGGTGCTGACAACTACGGCGGCATCCAGTTCCAGGCTTTGCAATACAGTTATCGCTATATCACCGGTTCCGGGAGGCATGTCCAATATGAGAAAATCTAAAGTTCCCCAATCTACCTGGCTATAGAATTCTTTGACCGCCCCGGCGATTCTGGGACCCCGCCAAATAACCGGTAGTTCTTCATTGCTTAGGAAAAGGTTTAATGACATTATTTTTAGACCTCGGCGGCTGTATTTAGGGATTATCCCGTAATCGTTTTTTCCCATTGAGCCCCCGCTGACTCCGAAGACTTTAGGGATACTGGGACCGGTTATATCAGCATCCAGAAGCCCGACTCTATATCCCTGGTTTAGCAGGGCCGATGCCAATAGGCTACTGACCGTGGATTTCCCTACTCCGCCCTTACCGCTAATCACAGCAATTATCCTTTTTATATCATTGCGTTGCCCTATCAGCGAGGGTGTATCGCTATTAGTATTTCCTTCTGGGCTTTCTTCTGCCAGATTTTTTTCCGCTTCCGCTTTTTCTTCCCGGGGGGGCAGAACTTTTTCTTCCTTTTTCCTGAAGATTTTGAACATTATGGTCCTCTTTTCGTGCATTTATGCATCTATTATACCAAACATTATGATAATGTAACTATTATCATTCGTTATAATATCACATTAGAGCGCGGTAAGAAACTGCGGCTGTTTCCCCTGCTACTTTTCTATATTCATTGCCCCGCTATCCTTCTAATGCCTCCTGTTATTAAAAAGGCTGGAGCAATGTCTACAGAGTTGATCAGCTATTATTCGACTAACTTCTCTTCCTGGATTTCTACCTCTACAGAGTTGGCCATTTTCCTCCCCAAGGCTATATGCGTGTTCGCTACCTGTAATACTAGCGGACCCCGAAAGGGGTGCTTGGAGACCAGCTTGACCCTGGTCCCAGGGACTAATCCCATTTCAAAAAGTTTCCGTACGGATCGCGGGCCCCGACTCAATTTCAATATTCTGGCGCTTTGCCCGATCTGCATATCGTTTATTGTCATAGCTATCACTCCTCCTGGCGATTTGCGCAATCGCCGCAAATTAGTATCTTGAATCCTATTTTCACATTAACCTCCATGACCCCGGGTCACAAATGATAACGAAAATGCGCCTTAGGCTGGGAATGACCGGGCGTTGTGTCATTGCGAGGAGCGAAGCGACGTGGCAATCTTCCCCTAGGGTAATATGCTTTGTGGGGGGAAGATTCCTCGCAGGCTCGGAATTTTCACGCACTACATGCACCACGTAAACGAAAAGGGTCAGGGCATCCGCTGTTCAGTGGTTAGGATATTATCAGCGTCCATCAGTGCCTGAAGGGTCAGCGTAAATCTGCGTCTAAAAACCCCCTTCATAGCAATGACACTAGGAGGCTATTTTCGTATTAACCTCCATGACCCGAGGTCGCAAACAACGATGAAAATGCGCCTTAGGCTGGGAATGACCGGGCGTCGTGTCATTGCGAGGAGCGAAGCGACGTGGCAATCTTCCCCTAGAGTAATATGCTTTGCAGGGGTAAGATTCCTCGCCAGGCTCGGAGTGACGCAGGGCGGCGCGATATGAATA
>CAYRCG010000155.1:0-3765 GCA_964422685.1 uncultured Syntrophomonas sp.
TTATTGACCTCAAATTTCTAAAATAACCCGGGCCAATTTATCAGAATCATGCCAAGCCAAATCCGAATCGGAAACCAGGTCCGCCTCAACTAGCTTGATACCCATAGCGGCAATTTCCGCCCGATTGGAAAATACGGGAATCGCCTGCTCCCCGCGGTATCTTTCCAGGGTACCTTCACCGATCACACTATTATTGATAATCATATATTCTATGATCGGCTCAGGTAGATATCTCGTTATAACCCGCAGGTGGTCGGCAGCGGTATAACTATCCGTTTCCCCGTGTTCGGTCATGATATTGCTAACATAGATTTTCCGTGCCGAGGATCGTGCCAGGGCAAGACCGATACCCTCAACTAATAGATTAGGTATAATGCTGCTATACAAACTACCCGGTCCGAACACTATTATATCCGCTTCTAGGATAGCCTCTATGGTGTCCGGCACCGGCAGGCATTTTTCCGGCACTAAAAACAGGCGCTTTATCTCCCCCCCATAATCCCTGATGGATGTCTCACCATAGATAAGGGTTCCATCTCTCATATGGGCCCCTAAAGCAACATGCTCCAAGGTAGCCGGAAGAACCCGGCCACGGACTTTTAGCAGCCGGCTGACTTCCTGTATAGCACTGATAAAATCCCCTGCTATTTCTGTCAAAGCCACCAGCAACAGGTTACCGAGATTATGACCCTTCAGGCTTCCCTCATGAACAAAGCGATGCTGAAAAACCTCCTCCATCAAGGTTTCCGTCTCCGCCAAGGCTACCAGGCAATTGCGGATATCCCCCGGCGGCAATACTCCCATCTCTGCCCGCAGGCGTCCCGAACTACCCCCATCATCGCTGACTGTTACTACTGCCGTAAGATGAGAAGTGTATTTTTTTAGTCCTTTTAGTAAAACCGATAACCCCGTACCCCCACCTATGACTACTATCTTTGCTTCCTTCCCAACTGCCCCCATTTATTCCTCCGTTTTATGCCTTGCAATATCTCTATGTCTAACGATTACATTATATCCCATCTTTTTCAGCTGTTTTCCGGTATAATCCGCCAAAGCCACCGAACGGTGCTGTCCGCCCGTGCAACCGATTGCAATGGCTAAATTAGTCTTACCTTCCTTAATGTAATAAGGAATTAGGTATTTCAAAAGGTTGTGAAAACGACGAGTAAAAGATTTGGTTATCGATGAATCCAAAACATAATCGATTACCATAGGGTCCTTCCCGGTAAGATTCCGCATGCGCGGATCATAAAAAGGGTTCGGCAAAAAGCGAACATCAATCACTAAATCGGAATCCATGGGCAAACCCAACTTATAGCCGAAAGATACTATGCTAGCGGAAAAATGATGTGTTTCATCCTCGCTGAAACGAAGATCCAATTTCTCCTTCAGTTCCCGCGGGCTGAGATTAGAGGTATCAATCAGAAAATGGGCCTTTCCTTTTAATTCCTGCAATATCCTTCTTTCCTCCTGAATAGCCTCCATTAAACGGGCAGAAGTAGCTAAAGGATGGCGACGGCGGGATTCCTTGAAGCGTCTTACTAAAACCTCGTCCGAGGCCTCAAGGAAAACGATCTGGTAATTAATCTGACTGTCCTCTAGTTCACCCAGCACTAAGGATAGCTCCGGGAAAAAGTCTCCCCCCCGGACATCAATGACTAGGGCTACCTTCCTTATGCCGGTGGACTGCATACTCAATTCGATAAATTTTAACATCAAGGCAGGGGGAAGGTTATCAACACAATAAAACCCTATATCCTCCAGGCAATTAACCGCCTGGGTTTTCCCGGCTCCGGATAAACCGGTAATTATAAGTATCTGTAATTCCTCATCTTTTTCCCCCACTGGGCATAACCTCCCGCTGCTTCTAAGTTTACTACCCTCTTTGGGTCAACCTGTAGCTGTTCCAACACTCGTGCCCCATAATCCAGTTCGCCTACCGTTTCTACAAAATGGGCATCACTGTTTACTATAAAATCAGCTCCCGCTTGTTCTGCCTCCATTATATCAGATAAAGCGGGATGCTCGTGAGCACAATTAATTTCAAACAAGACCTCATTTTGAACACAGGCCTCCGCTATTTCGCGGATATCTACCGTAAAGAATAGACCGGGATGAGCTAGAATGTCTAGATCCGGGTTTCGGTAAATCGCCTCTTTGCAGGCTTTGGTATTAGCATTAATAGCTTTTTTCCGCTGACCGGTTCCTAAATGGCGCAGTGAATTGCGGGCAAATAATTCCCAGGCATCTTGGCAAGTGCTAGGCCAAGTATAGGGATGCATGCCGGCAATTAGTAAATCCAAGTCCTTGATTGCGCTTTCCGGGATATCCAAAGTCCCCCGCAAGTCCCGGATATTGGCTTCTGCCCCCACTAGAACCCGAAAGTCGTCTTCATCTTGGTATTCCTGGTCTATCTTTTTCCTGAGCTGGGCATATTCATCGACATTATCCACTCCGATGACCGCTACTAAGGGACCATGGTCAGTAATAGCTACTTCCTTTAGTCCCCTTTTCTTGGCGGCTTCTATAATGTCAACCTCGCTTTGCCGCCCGTCGCTACGGCGGGAATGGGTATGGTAGTCACCGTAGAAACGAAAATCAACCGGCTTTCCTATTACATCTGAGGACAACAAGGGGGAGACCTCTTCTGGCAGGCTCATCATTTAGCCAATTCCGTCTTCAAATAATCGATTAATTCTACCGGGGTCGGGTTTATATCATTCTCCAAAGCCAAGTAATAACTGGTGTAATCCCCCATATAGCAAAGGGAATAGAGCCGAGCCAGGAACGATTCACCCCGGCTTTCCACTTCCACCAGACCCTTAATCCGCGGTTTTATTATTTCGCGGCTAATGGCCATCCGCCGTTTTATCCGCTCGTGATCAAAACGGTCTTTTAATATGATCACAAAAAGCTTAGATATAAGTTCGGTCGGAACTTCAAAACCGACAATCTCGTTATGGTTAAGTTCAGGAAACGTGTTCCAATAGGCCGGGCTTTTGGCATTCTCATTAATCTGGGCTTTCCAGCGCAGGGCTGCTGTCTCGGAAACTCCGTTACTGCCCCATATTACAGGGATACCCCCCTTAAGCTCCCGGGCTATCTTTTTAGCCGGGTTTTTCCCGATTTCGATTTCCGGTAGCAGTGCATCGCGAGTTTCCCGCAGAACTCGGACACACTCCTCTATCTCCTCTTTTACCCCGCTTATAATTCCTATCTTTTCTAAGGCCAAAGCCATTGGGGCAAAGAGGTAGCCAGTGGCTGCCCGTGGCACCAGACCACCCGGCACTTTTACTATCGGTATGCCGTCCCGTTGGGCCATCCGTTCTAGTTCCCCTCCGCCGCAAAAACACATTATTGCGGCTCCGCGCTCCCGCGCCTGCTGGTAGGCGCTTAAGGTCTCTTCTGTGTTCCCGGAATAACTGACGGCACAGAACAGGGTCTTGCCCGAAACAAAGGCGGGAATATCGTAGTCGCGGTTCACTATTATCGGTATTGCGGCCTTTTTTAAGGCAAAAGTTCGCAGTATATCCCCGCCTATGGCTGAGCCCCCCAAACCGGAAACTACAATGTTTTCGTATTCCGCTTCGTAATTATCCGGAAAGTCGTATTCCAACTTAAGGCTTGCCGCAAACTGCTCCGGCAAATTATAGAGATAATCCTTCATTTTTTCCGCTGTCATGTAGCTTTAAACCTCCTTTTTTCTGTGATTAGTATGAAAATAGCCCCCCAGTGTCATTCCGAGCTTGCGAGGAATCTTACCCC
>CAYRCG010000156.1:0-3716 GCA_964422685.1 uncultured Syntrophomonas sp.
TATGATGGGCCTCTACAGCGGACTTTACGACCCCTCCTTTAATAACTACCTGGCGGGGGGTTTCCCGCTTTCATTTTTCCTTCGGGGTCATCTTCGGCATCGCCGGTACTTTTGCATTGCTGGCTGCCCTCTGTCTTTATCTACTGGAGCCCAAGCCGATCAAAAGACCGCCCCGATACCTACTTTTAAAAAGAAAATATGGCTTGTATTATCTGCTAAGTATACTATTTGGCGCGCGCAAACAGGTTTTCCTGACTTTTGCCCCCTGGGTATTAATAAAAATCTTCGATACTCAAGTGCAGACCTTTGCCTTGTTAGGGCTGATAGGAACCGTTATCAGCCTGGGCTTTCGCCCCCTCTTAGGAAAAGCAATAGATGCCTGGGGCGAGCGCCTGGTTATCTTTTTGGAATCTACTATCCTAGTCATAATATGCGTTTTATATGCCTTCTCCCTTTATTGGTTCCCTACCCAAGTAGCCTTGTTAATCATTATGGCATGCTATGTCACTGACCAGCTTCTTTTTGCTGTAACGATAGCTCGCGTTACTTATTTGAACCGTATTGCCGACACTCGGGATGATATAGCTCCAACCTTATCGATGGGGACCACCCTAGATCATGCGGTTTCCATGACGATTCCTTTCGCTGGGGGGATACTCTGGTCCCATTTTGGCTTTCATTGGGTCTTCATCGCCGCCGCGCTAATAGCCTTGTTCAATATGGCCGCTTCTTTGTTTATCCCCGGAATCAAAAATGAGCCTCTAAGCCCAGGCGAGGCCGGTTAACATCCGTAACTCCCTGGCGTAAGGTTAAGGCATATTCTTTATCTTCTGTACCTCAAGTATACTGTCTATATACTAACCCCCCATATGCCTGGGGAGTCGTTCGGTATTGAATCTACTAAACATCACCAGAAAATTTCGCTTGCACCACCGGGGCAAATACCATCTGGGCGACTTTTTGGCCCGGTAGTATCCGAACCGGCTTAGCGCTTACATTCAGTAATAGTATCTTTATTTCGCCGATGTGATCACTATCTATAGTACCCGGTGCATTGGCAACTACGATCCCTTTTCCCGCCATACCGGCACGGCTCCTTATCTGCGCCTCATAGCCTAAGGGAATCTTAATGGCTATGCCGGTGGGCAGACTTTTTACTTCATCAGGGTATAGTATAATTTCTTCTTGTATAGCCACAGCCAAATCGCAGCCGGCAGCTCCGCGGGTTTCATATTCCGGTATTTTAGCCCAATCCACTATTTTTATTAACTCCACATCAATAGCATTCATAAAATAAACCTCCCCTTGTAACCCTTTCGTCAGGTACGAAATTCTCCCGTCCTTCTAAGCCTTTGATAGCGTTCTGTTAATAACTCCCTATTATCTTTATGCATGATTTCTGCCAAATGTCTCTGCAAGGTCCCTTTCAGTCTTTCGGCCATTTCGGGGAAATCGAGATGGGCACCACCCAAAGGCTCCGCGATGATTTCATCAACTATTCCCAGCCCCTCTAAGTCCTGGGCGGTTATTTTCATGGCTTTAGCCATCTCTTCCACCCGCTCTAGGTCCTTCCATAGTATAGAAGCGCAGGCTTCGGGAGAGGCAACAGAGAACACCGCATTGGAAAACATCAGAAGTCTATCCGCCACGGCTAGAGCTAATGCCCCCCCGCTACCCCCTTCACCGGTGACAACGGCTATTATCGGGACTTTTAGCGTTGAAAGCACCATCAACACCTGGGAGATAGCCCAAGCCTGCCCCCTTTCTTCGGCTCCTATGCCTGGATAAGCCCCCGGGGTGTCAATTAAGGTAATGACCGGGCGCCGAAACTTCTCGGCTTGCCCTAACAGACGCTGGATTTTACGATAACCTTCGGGATGGGGCATACCGAAATTATACTGCAAGTTTTCTCGGGTATCTTTTCCTTTGCGATAACCTAAAACAGTAACCGCTTGACCATTAAAGCGGCCGATGCCTCCGATAACAGAACTATCATCCCCGAAGCACCTATCACCATGCAGCTCTATCCATTCCTGGCAGAGGTAGCGGATATAGTCATGGCTATTCGGTCTTTCCGGGTGGCGGCTTAGCAAGACTTTTTCCCAGGGGGATAAATTCTGATATCTCCTCTCCCGGCTATCTTCTATTTTTTCCTCCAGGTTTTCAATTTCCCGGGAAAGGTCAAATTCCATGTTACTGGACAGCTTATTCAATTCCTCTAGCTTTTCCCGGATCTCCTGAACCTTCTGCTCGTAATCAAACTGTCTTTTTACCATTATATCCTCCTTGATGGAGTCCCAGCAAGCTGCCTAGGATTGTTTTCAGCTGTGTTCGTTCCACCACGTGATCGATCATGCCGTGTTCCAGCAGGAATTCGGCGCGCTGGAAACTGGGGGGCAGTTGCTGTCCTATGGTCTGTTTTATTACCCGAGGCCCGGCAAAACCGATAAGGGCGCCGGGCTCCGCCAGTATAATGTCCGCTAAAGAAGCGAAGCTTGCGGTTACCCCACCGGTAGTGGGGTGGGTTAAAAGGGAAATATAAAGCAAACCGGCCTGGTTAAATTTTGCCAAGACCGTGCTTGTTTTGGCCATCTGCATCAAGGCTACCATGCCTTCTTGCATACGGGCTCCGCCAGAGCAGGAACAAATAAGCAGGGGACAGGAGAGCTCCAGGGCCTGTTCTGCCGCCCGGCATACCTTTTCCCCTACTACCGAACCCATACTGGCCATCATGAAATTCGGTTCCATTACCCCTAGAACTAGCTTATGCCCAGCAATAGAAGCTATTCCGGTAATTATGGCTTC
This sequence comes from uncultured Syntrophomonas sp., assembly GCA_964422685.1. Taxonomy (GTDB): domain Bacteria; phylum Bacillota; class Syntrophomonadia; order Syntrophomonadales; family Syntrophomonadaceae; genus Syntrophomonas. The sequence continues at coordinate 2,806 of CAYRCG010000156.1, forward strand.
GGGAGAAGCCGTTTTTTCCTGGGCTTCTTCCAACTTTTCCTGGTATCCGGGAAATTCCAAAATATCAATTGAGGTCAATTCTGCATCGATTTCCTGAAAGCTATCTTTATCGATTAGCAGATCAATGCGCTCATCGGCTTTTAGGGGAAAATGATGCCGGCATTTGGGGCAGACCTTAAGATTACGCCATAGGGTTTCCGCCGCTATCCGAGCTGAACAAGAAGGACAGCTCACGGGGAGGGCAATTTTTCTTTCCTCTTCTTCCCTTTCTATTCTTTTGCTTAAGGCGTAGTATTTTTTCCGTGAAAAAGTGTTTTTAATCATCTCACCCCATCAACCCTTTAACTTAGGGCAAATAGGAATTCACCTCCGCAAACCATTTCCCCGTTAATCGTTATCTTTCCTTTGCCCTTGCCGATATTGCCCTTTATGGCCGTAAATTCGGTGGTAATAAGCAGGCTATCTCCGGGGACAGCCCTGCGCTTGAAGCGAATACGATCCACCCCGGCTAAGTAGCCCAACTGACCCTTATATTTTTCGTCACTCAATATGGCGCAGGCACCTACCTGGGCCATGGCCTCTATCATAAGTACCCCCGGCATTACCGGATGATTAGGAAAGTGCCCGGGAAAGAAAGGTTCGTTAACGCTTAAGTTTTTTATTCCCACCGCCTTTACCCCCGGCAGTAGTTCAATAATGCGGTCTACCAGCAGGAAGGGATAGCGATGGGGCAATATCTGCATTATTTCTTCTATGTTCAGTTCCATTTTATTCATAGGTTCTCTCCTATATTCTAGATTAGCCAGAATCTGCTTATCCCGCAAAGTAACAATTATTGATTCCGCTGCAAAAAGTAATATTTATGCAACCCTATGCTACAAGAAGAAGTTTTTGCAGTAGAATCATTATTA
>CAYRCG010000157.1:0-3698 GCA_964422685.1 uncultured Syntrophomonas sp.
CGTCACGAGCGCGCGTCTTCCCATGGACGGGAAGTCCGCGCGGTACCCCTTGGGCCACGAGGCAAGCTGCCGGTGTTGCCCATGCGTAGCCTGCGAGCGGTATATTCTATTAAGCCGCCATACCCACACGGACTATTTTCATACTAATCCCCATGACCCCAGGCCACAAACAACGGCGAAAAGGGAGTTTGAAGGCTCTTGAACGGTAAGAAGTAGCGGGTAATTACCAATACCCCTCACTCCTCACCCCTCACGCCTCACCTTTTCATACCCCTCACGCCTCACCTTTTCATACTAATCCCATTTTATATAGCCAATATCAGCCCCGCAAGCCGAACATTTACCTTCTTTCACGCCCCTATTTTCTACCCTATAGGTATCCCTTTTGATTAAAAGTCCGCCACAATTAAGGCAATAAGTATTATTGTCCTCCTGCAACAGGTTTCCTATATATACAAAATCAAGTTCCTCTCGCGCTATTTCCCGTGCCCTTTCCAGGGTGGCAGCCGGGGTAGCCTCCTGATTATATTTGTAAGCCGGGTGGTAGCGAGACAAATGCAGCGGTATCTGCCGGTTCAGTCCGGCCAGCCAGACAGCCATAGCCTTGATTTCGCCCGGATCATCGTTTTCATCGGGGATTAGAAGAGTAGTTATTTCCACGTGGGTTTTCCCCGCCGCTTTTTCGATAGTCTCTTTTACCGGCCCTAAGCGGCCTTTGCAATGTTGGCGATAGAAATCATTGCTGAATGCTTTTAAATCAATATTCATAGCATCTACCCAGGGCAAAAGTTCCTCCAGAGGGGCTTTTTCTATATAGCCATTAGTCACCAGGACGCTTTTCAAGCCGGCTTCCTTTAGGCTACAAACAGCATCCCTGACATATTCATACCAAATAGTCGGTTCATTATAGGTGAAGGCAAAGCCGATAGAGCCTTCTTTTACGCTCTGCAGGGCAATTTCCGTCAGGAATACCGGGCTTATCTCCCGAGCAGGTGGTTTCCCGTGGGCTAAGGTGTGATTCTGGCAATAAGGACAGAAAAAGTTGCAGCCATAGGTTCCAGCCGAAAGTATCATGCTGCCGGGGAAGAAGTGGTAAAGAGGCTTTTTTTCAATAGGGTCTAAGGCCAAAGATGTTACTTCAGCATAGTTCATACAATAAAGCCTTCCTGCCTTATTAACCCGCACCCGACACAGACCGACTTGTCCCTCCCTTAGCGTACAATGGTGGGGACAAAGCCAGCATTTCACCTTACCATTATCCATTTTTTCGTAATACAGCGCCTCCATCTCAGGCATAGAATCACCCCCTTTACGGCTTATCCGTCTTCCGACTTCCGCCTTCCGTACTCCGTTTAAATATATCTTTCGACTATAAAACGCTCTATTTCATACTTTTCCCCCGGTGATATACCCGCTTTTTGCAGGGCTATAGATAACTGTTCCTCCACACTATCTACCCCTTCGAGATCGGGAAGCAATATACCTCGCCTTTCCCCGCTGCTGACAATAACTCCATATTTGCGCGGGTCTAGCTCTTCTTTCCTGCAAGCTTCGGGAGAACCCAATATATCTACCGAATAAACCAATTCATCCAGTTCATCGGTAGCCACCGGCTGGAAACGCGAATCGGCAATTCCCGCACTTATAGCATTACCGGCAATTTCTTCACTCAGATCCCCGTAATAGGGAGCAATGGTACCGATGCATCCACGCAATTGGCCATTTTTCTTCAGAGATACAAAAGCCCCCGCCTTTTTCCTCCGTAATTCCTCCATCTCCTGGGGCAATTTAGCCTTCTTCCCTTCCCTAAGATAGCTTTCTAAGGTCATACGTGCCCATTTGACCGGCAGGCTTTCCGCCTTACGTTGTTTATGGAGGACTTCCTTTTTTTCTTGGCGCATTTTCCCTAATAAACCGGGGATAGAGGCTTTCGGGCGCAAACCCGCGCAAAGGTAGCCTACTCCGAAGGGTCCTTCATAACTAAATATCTGGCTGGTATAAGATTTTTTGTCCAAGGTACCCAAAGCGATTAGAAGGGGAGCGTATCCACATTCCCCGGCGTTATTGCGTATCTTTTCCGGCATCTTTATCAAGGCCTCGCCATCTCCAGAAAGTAGTATTCTCTGTATCTCCTGATCGAAGACGGGCCCATCCGGATGATAATCATAGGGTCCTTCGCTTTTAAGACGGTGGGACATATCCCCAGATGCCACCACCGCTAATCTTTTGCCTTGCGCTAATGCCGCCTCCTGAATAACCGCCCCAAAAGCATAAAGCTCCAAGGGGGATAAAAAACCGACACTAATAGCCACTATAGGGATATTGGGCAGGCCGGCTTCCTCCAAATAATAAAGCGGTACTAGTATCCCGTGATCCAAGTTCGGGTTCAGTCTATGCAGGCGCAGTGTTTCCTCCGATAAACTGATGAAGGTAATGCCCGCTTTCCTGGCCTTGGATTCAATTTCTGCCAATAAATCCTTATCATTTCTACGGCTTGTCCCTATTTTACTCCCAAAATGGCTAAAGTCCCCCTGTAATTCTTCCTCATTCAAAGCACTAAGGCAATCAGCAAAAACATTGCCATGTGGCGTTAGAAACACCAAGGATTCCGGTTGGCTAGCTATTAGTTCCCGAGCCATCCCTTTCATTCCGCTCACCGTATCCTTAACACCCGCTAAATCGCTTCCGCCGATAGCGGGTATTATCAGAGGGGGATGGGGGGATAGGGCTACGTAGGCAATCATAGGAACACCTCCTTGAAGTTTGACTTCCATAAAAAAACCATTTTACAGCAAAGGTACTATAATATACACTATTTTAAGTATAACAGAACCCCTATCCTTTCCAACTATTTTGCCAGTTCGGCCCCAGAAATTATCTTCTTATCGGATTTATTCATATCCTCTATCTGCTTGCTCTGGTAATTCGCAATTCCGGAAAATATAGCATAAGCCAGCTTATTTTGATAAGCCGGGTCATTTAGCAACTTAGCTTCACCCGGGTGGGATAAAAAGCCTACCTCCACAATCACCGTCGGCATTTCCGTCCTATCCGTTATGAAGAAACTGCCTGACTTTGCTTTGCGCTTAGTATTGCCCAAAATCCGCACCAATTCGTCTTGAACACATTCCGCCATCAGCTTACTTTCTTCACTTTTTGCACTATAGAAGGTCTGAGCCCCGTACCACCGCGGCGAAGGATCAGCATTGCAATGAATGCTGATATATATATCCGCCTTATTCTTATTGGCTTCTTCAGCCCTGGCCTTAAGATCCTGCCGCTTGCGTTCTTTCAAGCTACCCTTGAATCCTTCCCCCGCCAAATCTTTATCCACTTCCCGCAACATAACCACATTAGCCCCGGCCTGAACTAAATGTTCCCGCAATCTTTTGCTTATAGGCAGGGTAATATCCTTCTCCATTAGATCACCACGCCACGCCCCGGGGTCATAGCCCCCGTGGCCCGGGTCAACTGCTATTACTTTACTAGCCAAGCCATAAGATAAGACCGGTTCCGCCGGTTGATACTCGTTATAAGTCACTCCGTAGAATAGCATTATAAAAAGAAACACGGATAGAAGCATCCTGTTCTTTTTCCTCCTAATAAATCGCGGTTTTTTTATGTACATCCTTTTCCCCCTTTCTCCCCCTTATGTTGAATATATGAGTATAATCCGATTTTTATAAATTATTCTGTCA
>CAYRCG010000158.1:0-3541 GCA_964422685.1 uncultured Syntrophomonas sp.
CATAATTTTTCCCATCCCCATATTATTTATTATCCGGTGTTTAATTGGTATGTGGGCAGGGAAATCATTGATATAAAAGCAAGGCTGAATAAAGTGAATCTCGACTATGATGATTTTAAAAGAATGAGGGTGCCTCGGAAAAATCGGCAAATATCTGTAATTTGTTCAAATAAAGCATTTACCGCCGACCATAGGAAAAGGCTGGCGTTTGTAGAAAAACTGGTGGAACATTTTGGCTCCGGGATCGATTGGTTTGGTTTTAATATTAACCCTATCAAGGATAAATGGGATGCTATCCGGGATTATAAATACCATATAGCTTTAGAAAACAGTTCATATTCGCATTACTGGACGGAAAAAATCGCCGATTGTTTTTTAGCCGCGGCCTATCCCTTTTATTATGGTTGTCCCAATATAGGGGATTATTTTCCTCCAGGGTCTTATTGCCCTATAGATATCGGAGACGCCCCGAAAGCTATAAGCCTTATTGAAGAATGCCTGGCTGAGGATCGTTACGAAAAAAACCTGGATAAAATATGGGCGGCCCGAAGCCTGGTTCTAGATCATTATAATATTTTTGCCGTCATAGAAAGATGTATCTTAAGCCTTGAGGCCGCGAAGCATTATCGCCGTTCCCGTAAAGTACCCATTACCATCCGCCCCTGTCCAGAAGCCTGGTTAGAAAGCTAGGGTGTATTCGCTACCAAACCTCGGGAAAGGCTGCATTAGTATAAAGCTGCTCCATTTGAACCTGGTGGGCCTCCGCCATTTTAGCCAATTCGCCAAACAACTCTTGTCTTTCGGGGTCAATCGAGATAGCGGCTAGAGAAGAATAGATATTTTTTGCTTCTTCTTTCTTTTTCATGGCCAGGGCAATAGCGTCAACGGGTTCTAAGTCCGATGATAGGCGTGGTAATTCCACCCTTTCTGCAATTTTAAAGTCATTTACCTCAGGGAAGGAAAATCTTTTTATATCGTGTTTTAGGATCTGTTCCAACAAAGTTCGCTGTTCTAATTCATCTGCAGCAAAGTCTCGGTAGATCTTTTTTACAGATTCATCCTTAACCTTTTCGGAAATACTCTGATAGAACTCATAAGCCTCGTTTTCGGCATCTATGGCCAGCCTCATTATTTTTTCAAAATCGCCTTCATTCATTTATTTTTCCTCCTTCTGCATATTCATTTTGTTAACTAAATTACGGCCCATAGTCCCCTTGGTGCAAATAACAATAGGAATTTTGCGGCATGGTTTTATCTATATTATTAGCAAAATTATAAAAAATATGGGAGAGAAACATCTCTCGGACCACAAGAAACTTTTAAGCATCGCCTCCTACCCTGAATGGACTATACCTCACCGGGCAAAGATGGGTATAAAGAGGAGGTGCCAACATGGAGGATTATGTGTATATTAAACAATTGGCGGTGCGGCTTGCCGAGGAATTAGACGAATTAGAACAAGGGAGCGGATTTGCACAATTACTAGCTATGTCTGATAACGAAATCATTGAGGAGGTGCGGGGATTAAAAGAAAAACTCAATTCTCTTAAAACTCAATTACGAGGGATTTTTTAACCCTGATACATTAGTAGTTATGGCTGAATACTTCCCGAATTGCTATAATAAAGCAATGGAGGGGGGATATGATGCTCGATATTTTGAGCGCTATGGCCTTGGGGGATTACCTGGGCCGGAGTCTGGGGCAGATAGGATTGGAATTTTGGCAAAATGTATCCCGGGATCTGTTTTTGAATGTAGGAAAAGAATATATAAACAGCAATCGCTTCTGGCAACAGGTCGAACGCCGGGAAGTCGAAAGTCTGAAGGGGAAAGAACAGCGGTTTTGTAGTAATAACTGCCAGTTAGATAGGGATGTTATCGCTCATTTCGGTAGCGCCACCCCCGATGCAAAATACTATCTGCTACACTATGCCCCCGGTTGGGACAGCAATAGGAATACGGTTCCCTTGCTTCTACTCCACGGAGCCGGTTTGGATGCTACTTCATTTTGCGATGTCTTTGCTTTGGGATATACCGGCTTACAGCAACAGTTAGTCGAACTTGGCTATAAGGTATTTGCTGTCAGCTTTCCCCATCCCCATGGAGACAACTATCTCCAGGCGATACAGTTGGCAGATGCAATTTCCAGGGTGCGTGAATTAACTCGCGCCCCCCAAGTGGATATTTTGGCGCATAGCAAAGGGGGGCTTGCTACCTGGATATATTTAGCCGGACTGGCCTCCACTCCTTATCAGGGTGAGGTAAGAAGATATATAATGTTGGGAACACCTAATGGTGGCACTGATTTTGCCTTTCGCAATCCCCTGTTTAATTATCTGATTTATATATCCGGTTCCAATGGGCCTATGGCTTGGGATCAAATACTCTCTCTCGGCAGCTTGGTGGATTGTAGTGAACAAGCTATTTACCATGACGGTTGTTTCCCAGGGCAGAACCAAATGCTGGCCCGTTGGGATGAAGAATTTGCTCCGGACCCGCTGCAGCAAGATTGGTGGACCACCTATTATGGTGGCTCCGGATTAATCAGCCATTCTCGGGGGATAGACGCTGCTATAAAGGACGGAGAATATTGCATTCAAAAGCTTAACCGACATGGTTTACCTCCCGGGCTGGAATTCTCGGTCTTGGCTGGTGATAAGCATTTCCTTAATTGCCTTCCGGGGGAAGCCTGCGCTCCCAGTGATGGTTTGGTCCTGGTGGATAGTGTTCTTTGTACCGATGGTCTAATGGGGGAAGGGGCTCGCCTTTTGGATAAAGATGTGATGCCGGTTAACCATATGGAACTCCTTTATGCCCGCCGGGTAGCCCGTTGGATAGACCGGCAACTCCGGGATTAATGGGGGTTAGATTGGCAGGCTGGGAAGGCCTAGTAGTGAAATCTATACGAAGGAGCGTGCTAATATGCCCAAAGTGGGAATTATCATGGGAAGTGACTCCGATTTAGCTATAATGAAAGATGCGGGGGATATACTGAATGATTTTGCTGTAGAATATGAATATACTATCTGCTCGGCCCATCGTTTGCCAGCTGAAACCGCTGCTTATGCCCAGGAGGCAAAAGACAAAGGGATTGAAGTAATAATTGCCGGGGCCGGGGCCGCGGCTCATCTGCCGGGGGTGATTGCATCCTATACTTTGCTCCCGGTTATCGGGGTTCCCATAAAAAGCGGCAGTCTTTCCGGAATAGATGCGCTATACTCCATCGTACAAATGCCTCGGGGAATTCCGGTGGCTACTGTAGCTATAAATGGGAGTGCTAATGCAGCTTTATTGGCTGTGCAGATTCTAGCTTTAGGCGATGAAGGTATTAACCTTCGTTTGCAGGAATATCGCGATAAAATGGCCCGAGGAGTTAAGGAGAAGGACCGCAAGCTGCGGGATTTAGGGATTGAGGCTTATTTGAACTCGCAATGATATGCACTGAGCTCGGAAAGTCTGACGCTCCTGTCATTGCGAGGAGCACAGCGACGTGGCAATCTTCCCTAGGCGTGAGGCGTGAGGGGGAAGATTCCTCGCCAGG
>CAYRCG010000159.1:0-3531 GCA_964422685.1 uncultured Syntrophomonas sp.
TTCATCCCATTCCTGACAATAAGGAAGTATTTCATTATCGGCAAAATCCCGCGCCATCTTCCGGATCATTTCTTGTTCTTCACTTAAGCGAAAATCCATTATTAATCCTCCTCCCGCCGGTTTAAATATCCCTACTCCACAATGAGGCCATCGCCGGACCCCCGCCAACACATAATGAAGCTCCGCCTAGGGTTTTACCCTGCCTTTCCAGTTCATAATACAGGGATACTATAATCCGCAAGCCGGTAGCTCCTACCGGATGGCCTAAGGCAATACCGGAGCCGTTTAGGTTACATTTGTTCATATCTAGCTCTATTCCCGCTTCTTCTTTCAACATGCGGCCTACTCCTAAGAATTGCGCCGCAAAGGCTTCGTTAATTTCCCAATATTCCACATCTTCAAATTTCATCCCCGCCTCTTTCAGGCATTTGGGAATAGCCACTGCCGGTCCTAAACCCATTATAGTGGGGTCAACCCCTTCTCCACAGATGTTTACCAGCTTCATTAAGGGCTTAAGTCCTAGTTCCTTGGCTTTAGCCCGGGACATAATTATAGCTGCCGCTGCTCCATCATTGATCCCCGAGGCGTTAGCCGCGGTTACTACTCCGCCTTTTTTGAAAGCCGTTGGCAGTTTAGCCATAGCCTCAATGCTGGCATCGGGTATCATATGTTCATCGGTTTCATAGAATTTACTGCCTTTTCTGCTTTTGATTTCGACGGGTACTATCTCGCGTTTAAAGGTACCTTCATTCACCGCCCGGGTAGCCCGCTGATGGCTCAGTAAGGCCAACTTATCACATTCTTCGCGGGTAATACCGTATTTTTCGGCTACATTCTCCGCCGTGAGCCCCATATGTCCCGGCACCTGTTCATCGATAAGACCATCATAAAGCATAACATCTTCTAAAGTACCTGGTCCTAAACGATAACCCATTCTTCCCTTGGGTACGAGGTAAGGGCAATTGGTCATGCTTTCTACCCCTATTATCAATGCCGTCTCAGTCTTGCCCAGCATGATGTTATGACAGGCAATCTCCAAAGCCCGCATGGCCGAGGTACAGTTCTGATTCACATTAACCGCGCTGCTCCGGGCCGAAAGCCCCAACCTTATGGATACCTGACGGGCGGGCAAGGAACCACAACCATGGGGGAAAACCTGTCCGACGCATATCTCATCGATTATATCGGCCGGTATTCCTGCCCGGGCTATGGCTTCCCGCCCCACCGTAAGAGATAGTTCCCGGGAGGATACATCCTTAAGACTTCCCATAAACCTGCCGATAGCCGTACGGCAGGCGCTAACCATTACAACTTCGTTAATCTCCATCTTATAACTCCCCTTTATATTTTTTTATTAATTTATCTGCCCTTAAATTCCGGTTTGCGCTTTTGCAAAAAGGCGTTCATTCCCTCTTTTTGGTCTTCGGTCGCAAACAGGAACGACCATAGCTTTTGTTCAAAAACCAGGCCGGAGGGCAAATCTACGTTTTCCGCGTAATTCAAACATTGCTTGGCGGTGCGCAGGGCTATAGGTGAGCGCGAGGCCAGCATTTTAGCCATCTTCAAGGCTGCTTCCATCAGCTTTTCCCGGGCTTGCACCATGGTTACCAGGCCGATCTTAAAAGCAGTATCACTATCGATAGGATTACCTGTAAATAGTAAGTGACGTGCCCAACCCATACCGACTATTCTAGTCAGTCTTTGGCTGGCTCCTGCTCCCGGCATTATCCCTAAGTTTATCTCCGGCAAGCCGAAACGGCTGCCTTCCGCTGCCAGGCGGATATCGCAGGCCAAAGCCAACTCACAGCCTCCGCCTAGGGCTAGGCCGGAAATAGCCGCTATAACCGGCTTGTCACAATAGGCTATCTTATCAAAAGTCTTATGCACCAGGGCTACAAAAGATTCCGCCTGCAAGGTATTCAGCCCGGAGATATAAGCGATATCTCCGCCGGCGGCAAAAACCTTTTCTCCTCCGGTAATTATCAATGCTCTAACTTCATTATCAACAGCAATTTTGTCCATCAAGGTAGATAATTCTAACATCATTTCATCATTTATTCCGTTCATGGTGTCCGGGCGATTCAGGGTTATAACCCCTACCCCCGCTTCTTTCTGAAATAGCAGAGTTTTGAGCTCCATAATTTCATATCCCCTTTATTCCCCTTTTATTTATAGTCATAAAAGCCTTTTCCGGTCTTAACCCCTAAGTGGCCAGCCCGCACTTTTTGTTTCAAAGCTAAGGAAGGCCGATATTTAGAATCGCCGAATTCTTGCCAGAAATACTCACAGACCATAAGCAAAACGTCAATCCCTACCAAATCGCATAAGGCTAAGGGCCCCATGGGCATATTAGCCCCAAGTTTCATGGCTTTATCTATTTCCTCTGCCGAAGCTACCCCGTCCTGATAGGCCATAGCAGCTTCATTGATATAGGGAACCAAGATTCTATTGACAATAAAGCCGGGGAACTCCCGGGCTAAAACCGGCTCTTTCTTTAATTTCCTACATAATTCCACTATGGCAGACGATACCGCTTCACTAGTCTCGGCCCCGGGTATTACCTCCACTAAACGCATAACCGGCACCGGATTGAAAAAATGCATACCCACAACCTTATCAGGTCTGCCGGTAGCGGCAGCTATTTCTGTGATACTAAGAGCCGAAGTATTAGAAGCGAGGATGCTATTTTCCGGGCATATTCCATCTAGTTCCTTAAATACTGCCTTCTTAACCTCAATTTTTTCCACTATGGCCTCGATCACCACATCACAATCTTTAAAATCAGCTACATTGTTGCCGGTCGATAAATTACCTTCTCTCTTTTGCATTTCGCCTTCGTCTAATTTCCCTTTATCCACCGCTTTCTTCCATGACTTTTTGATGCTATTCAGAGCCTTTACAATTATGGCCTCTTCGATATCTACTAGAATTACCGGAAAACCTGCTTCAGCGGCGACCTGCGCTATTCCGGCCCCCATAGTTCCTGCTCCTAAAACACCGATTTTCTTGATTTCCATTTATTAACCCCCTTGCTATAATGCCTCTAAATTGACCATCCCAAGCGTTCTGTACCACCCCCTTCAGCTTTGTTGGCTTGACCTATCGCCAAAGAATTATATTTAACTTGTCTAATAAATAGAACAAGCAATTATCATGCCAGCCTTCCTCAAAACGGTCCAAATGCCGATATTATGGGGTTTGCGAAATAATGAACAAAGACAAAGAAGGCTAAGAGTTTGGACTTTCAGCCAAACTCTTAGCCTTCCGGGGCGGTATTTAGGTCACCAATACCGCATAGCAAGGGCCTTTGGCCGATTTGCCAAAGGCCCTTGCTTCCTACTCGTTCCTACCACTCGGGTGGTAGTTTTTTTAATTGCGCCAGGTTGAATACCGGCCCGTCGAGGCAGATATACTCACTGCCGATATTGCAGCGCCCGCACTTGCCTATGCCGCACTTCATGCGCATTTCCAGGGTAGTTATAACCTGTTCGTCATTATAGCCCATCTTCTCCAGGGATTTAAGGGCGAACT
>CAYRCG010000160.1:0-3488 GCA_964422685.1 uncultured Syntrophomonas sp.
CCCCTCACGCCTTACCCCTCACTCGCCTTAAGGGCTTTATCCACGGCCTTTAGCGTATTCTCTATATCCTGCTCGCTGTGAGCGGCGGAAACAAAGCAGACCTCGAACTGGGAGGGGGGGAAATATACCCCTCCCTGCAAGAGCTGCCGGTGAAAACGAGCATATCTGCCAGTATCAGCGCTCGTGACCGTAGTATAATCCCGCACCTCCTCCCCGGTAAAAAACAGGGAAAAGAGAGAAGCTGTCCGATTCATGCCCACCCGCCCGGGGTAACCTGAAAGTAATTGTTCCAGTTGCCCGCAAAGCTTGTCAGCCATACTTTCCAGCCGTTCATAGAAATTATCTTCGCGCAATATCTTCAGGGTAGCACAACCTGCTGCCATTGCTAAGGGGTTACCGGAAAGGGTACCGGCTTGGTAGACATCACCTGCCGGTGCGATACGGTCCATTATTTCCTTTCTTCCCCCGTAGGCCCCTACGGGTAACCCTCCACCGATTATCTTGCCCAAAGTGGTCAAATCCGGTTCAATATTCACTATATTCTGGTATCCCCCAAAACAGAAGCGAAAACCGCTTATTACCTCATCGAAAATGAGCAGGGCATTATACTTTCGGGTAAGCCGCCGAAGTCCTTCCAGAAAACCGGGTTCCGGGGGCACTAATCCCATATTGCCCGCTACCGGTTCCACTATCACCGCGGCTATGTCCGCCGGGGCTTCTATAAATATCTTTTCTACTGAATCTAGGTCATTATAAGGGGCTAAAAGGGTATGTTGGGCAAAGGCTTCGGGTACCCCCGGGCTGGTCGGTGTGCCGGCGGTCAATAAACCGGAGCCGGCTTTTATGAGGAAATGATCGGCATGCCCGTGATAACAGCCTTCGAATTTTATGATATGATTTCTGCCGGTATAGGCCCGCGCTAAGCGCACCGCACTCATGGTAGCTTCAGTTCCGGAATTGACCATGCGGACTTTTTCTACCCCAGGTATGGCCGCACAGATTAGCTGGGCCAGCTCGATTTCCTGTTCGCAGGGTGCCCCAAAACTGCTGCCTTTTTCGGCGGCGGCGCATATGGCCTGTACCACCTGGGGGTGGCTATGCCCTAGTATCAGGGGCCCCCAGGAGCAGACATAATCTATATAGACGTTGCCGTCCACATCGTGGAGTTTGGAGCCTTGGCCTTCTTTTATAAATAGGGGGTGTTCGCCTACGGCCTTAAAGGCCCTGACCGGGCTGTTTACTCCCCCGGGGATGTATTCCTGTGCTCGGGCAAATAATTCTTTTGATTTATCATTTTTCATAGGCGTAATTCCTTTCGATTCGGGTATTGGTTATTGTGACCGCCCCTGTCATTGCGAGGAGCGCAGCGACGTGGCAATCTTTACCCATTTTCGCCAAGCATTATACCCCGGGTTTACCTTAAAAATACCGCATACTTTCCTTTTTTAATTCGCGGGTGCTCCTAAGGACTAGGTATTTTTCTATTCCTGTCCGCCCGGAGATATCCCCGATGATTTCCGCTAATCGTTCTTCAGTCCTTACATGAATCATAGAAAAAATACTGTAATCAAAATCAGGCGGTACTTCCCGCATATAGCAATGGCTGACTTCCTGATAGCCGGCCATTATCTTTCCGGCCTGCTCCGCCTCTTCCTCGCTGCCCGGCTGCCATGCTACCATAGCATTTACAGCAAATCCGGCCCGGCGGTGCCGCAGTACAGCCCCCATCCTCCGCAAGAACCCTTTTTCCTTAAGTCCCCTTATGCGGGCTGCTATTTCATCTTCACCTAAACCCAGTTTTTCTGCTAGTTCCTGGTATGGGCGGGGGGTAATCGGGATATCCCCCTGCAAAAAACGCATTATTTCTCTTTCAATACTATCATAGGGCATCAAGCTCACTCATTTCAAAGGAAACTTTTATCTTAAATAGGCTCTTAGCCGGCATACTAACTATTTCTATTCCGGCATCACTCTGTAAGTCCTGCAGTATACGCCCGGCTTCCCCCGGGGAGGGGGCGGTCAGGGTGAACCACATATTATATTCATGTTCACGGATGTAGTTATGGGTGACTCCCGGTTGGTGGTTAATGAGCTGTGCTACCGCATCGATGCGCTCTTCCGGCACTTTACAAGCGCAAAGGGTAGAGTAAAAACCCAGGCTTCTGGCATCCATTATGCCTCCTATGCGCCTAATCAGACCGCTGTCTTTCATGACTTGAATCCTGGCTAGGACCTCTGCTTCGCTCAGGTTTACTCTTACCGCCACATCGCGGTAGGGCATGGCAGTCAGGGGGAAATCTGCCTGTAATATATTTAATATTTCCCGGTCAGCCTTACTAAATTCCTTCATCATATTTATCTCTTTCTCGCATCAGGGGGTTGGTATAGGCACCATTCGTCCTCAGCCATATAATCGCCATTGCTATAGTAGTAGGCGCGGGCACGACAACCTCCGCATTTCTCCTTATAATCGCATATACCGCATTTGCCTTTATAGTCCATGGTTCTTAGCTCTTGCAAAACTGGGTTTTCCGCCCAAATGCGGTCGAAGGGCTGCTCTTTTACATTCCCCAGAGGTATATCCAAGTAAGCGCAGGGTTGTACATCTCCCCGGGGGCTTATGATACAATAAGTGATACCTGCCAGGCATCCCCGTGAAAAGCGCAGGTTCAAACCTTTCTTTTCCGCAATGCGTATAAACTGCGGGGCGCAGGTGGGCTTCAACTCTATGGATATTTTCTTCTGCTTCTCCATCAGGCGGGCAATAGTCTGCTCATATTCGGCTACCCGCAACGCTTCTTCTTCTATATCGGCTCCTCTGCCGGTGGGTACCAGGAAAAAGACATGGTAAGCCATGGCTCCTATCTCTATGGCAAAATCGCATATGGCTTCTAATTCATCTACATTCCAGTCCATAACGGTAGTATGGACTTGGAAGGGCAGACCGGCGTCTTTCAGATTCAGCATACCTTCGCAGGTGAGTTGGAAAGCGTTTTCCAATTTGCGAAAGGCGTTATTTTTAGCGGGGTCGAGGCTATCCAGGCTTACCCCGGCGGCCATGAAGCCAGCTTCTTTTAGTTTTCGGGCTACTTCCGGGGTTATGAGGGTGCCATTGGTCCCCATAACTACCCTTAGTCCTTGTTGGGTAGCGTATTGCCCCAATTCGTAGATATCGGGGCGCATCAAGGGTTCTCCGCCACTGAAAATCATTATGCGGAAACCGGCTTGCTTTATTTCTCGGATGAGTTTTTTGGCTTGCTCGGTGCTGAGCTCGTCCTCCAACCTGGCTCCTGCATCCCGGTAACAGTGGTCGCAGAACATGTTGCATTGGTTGGTGGTATTCCAGGATACCAGCATGTTAAACCCTCCTCTTTACTGTTAAGGCTTTGTGCTGTTAAGGCTTTGTGTTCGCGAAGAAGTACGCTATGCATAGTATCAAAATCACCCGCAGGGAAGATTGCCACGTCGCTGCGCTCCTCGCAATGACA
>CAYRCG010000161.1:0-3479 GCA_964422685.1 uncultured Syntrophomonas sp.
ATATTTATGCAACTCTATGCTACAAGACGGGGTTCCCGCAGTGGAATCTATATTAAGCACTGCTTTTTAGCGGGATCAGGAGTTATCTTTAGTGTATTCTTGCCAATTAATATTCCCCTTATCCTCCGGGTGTAGTAGAATCAAGGCTAATAAACAATATAATTGGAGGCAGCCGGGGTGAGTGTTAAAATATTTACTGACAGTACTTCATACTTAAGTGAGGAAATGCAAGAGGAATGGGATATCGAAATAATCCCTCTGAGTGTGCATTTCTCGGATGAATCATTTGTGGAGACAGAGGTCGATTACGATTATTTTTATCAGAAAATAGAGAATACCGGGGAGATACCGACATCCTCCCAGCCCGCGCCGGGGCATTTCCTAGCGGCTTTTAAAAAGGCCCTGGCACAGGGGGACCATGTTGTCGGTATTTTTATATCTTCAACCATGAGTGGAACCTGGGCTACGGCTTTAAATGTAAAAAAACAACTTATGGAACAATACCCGGAAGCCAGAATGGAGATAATGGATTCCCGCAATAATTGTATGGCATTGGGACTGCAGGTTTTGGAAGCCGCCCGGGTCGCCAAAGCCGGGGGCAATATCGATGCGGTAATTAAAGCCGCCCAGTATATCCACGAACGGGTGCATTTCTATTTTGTACCGGAAACCCTGGAATATTTGCGCAAAGGAGGAAGAATCGGTACCGCTTCCGCCCTTTTGGGGACCCTCTTGAACATCCGGCCTATCCTAACGGTAGATATGACCAAAGGAATGACTCATTTATTGGAGAAGGCCCGGGGCACCTCTAACGCAGTTAAGCGGATTTTGCATCTGATGGAAGAAGACCATAAAAAACATGGATTGAAAGAAATCATAGTCCATCATATCAACGCCCCGGAGAAAGCACGGCAATTAAAACAAACCCTAATAGACCGCTATAATCTGCCGGTGAGTATACTGTCTATCGGCCCGGTAATAGGCCTGCATACCGGATTAGGCACTATAGGTGTGGTCTATGTGGCATAGGAACTATTGGAACAGGGGTTATAGCCGGTCTTAACCCTGTTTTTCCTCATCCACATAATAATCAACATGAATCGTGGTTGAGGTGGTATAAAGATACTGGTTTATTCTTGTTTCGACTACATCAGCGATGGCATGGGCATTGACCAGGGAAAGCTCCTGCTCGACCTCAATATGCAGGGAAACCACCTTATTGGCACCGTAATCATGCACGCTGGTATCGTGTACTGCAATTACCCCGGGTACCTCCAGGGCTAATTGGTTAACCCGATTTACCTGCTCCTCATCATGCTCCCCGATTAATTTGGAAGAGGATTCGCGGAAGATTATAAACCCTGTCCAGACAATCAATGCTGACACCCCGAAACCTAGCACGGCATCCACCCAGTAATAGCCGAATTTGGAAGCTAAAATGGCGATAGCTACCAAGACTGAAGCGATGGCATCAGTCCGGTGGTGCCAGGCATCAGCTATTAGGGTGGAGGAAGAAATCCTCTGTCCCAGGTCGATAGAGAAGCGAGACATCCATTCCTTGAACAAGCCGGCAAGGAGCATAATAGCGGCTACGAAGTAGCTGCCTGCTACCGGGGTATTAGCCATAAGCCTTTTATAGGAATCGAAACCGAATTTAATTCCTACAGCCATCAGCAGTAAGGAAATAACTAGGGTGGCAATGAATTCAATACGGCCGTGGCCATGGGGATGCTCCTCGTCCGCAGGTAAAGCCGCCAGTTTGAACCCGATAATCACCACCAGTGAAGTCAGTACATCGGAAGCAGTATGCACCGCATCTGCCATAAGAGAAATACTGTTTACCAATATTCCCAATATAAACTTTATAATAGCCAAAACAACATTGCCGATGATGCTTATCCAAGCTTCGAGGTAAGCTATCTCTTTTCTTTGTTCAGGGTGTTCAATGCTTTTTTCTGCAGGTACATCCTTTAGTGTTTTCTTAATCAGAAAATCCGATATAGAAGAAGTCCATTTGCCCAAATCGATCACACTCCTGCTAATACTTATAGCAATATAGCTAAAAAAATTACCGCAGACTTTTATTTTAAATAATAGTCCCGCGGTAATTCCCGCTGCCCTTTAGGGCCCGGCCCAAGGCCTGACCAAATTATCGAATTGTTATCGTATTCTAGCAGGGATATTCATATCCCGCAAGGGTGATATTAGTAATTCCGTTGTTACCCTACCAGCGTTTTCGGGGTTAATTAAGATTGCCACGTCGCCGCGCTACTTGCAATGTCGGGGTGACTGCTATGCTTCTTACTTTTATTTCCACTTTACCGGTACGGTTACTAAATCCTGCTCACTTCCGTCTTTCATACTTTGCCAAAAGACCTCGATTAGCCCTTCGCCCATAGCGGGGGCTTTAAAAGTCATTTCTTTCTGAAATTCTCCCCGGCCCGGGGCTCCTTCGCTGGCGGTGCTATAGCCTTCAGCCAGGGTTTTTCCTTGGGCATCCTTTATGCGGATGTTTACGGTGGCTTCAAATACCCGGGCATTGCCGCTAATCTGCACCGGGCTCTCGATAGCCTCTCCGGGAAGCGGGGCGGTTACCCAAATAACCGGCTCATAGACCACCGAAAGATTGCGACTAAATGGCTGTTCCGATAGACCGATATGCCCCCACCAATCCATAGCTTTTTCTACTTCCCCATCTACCGTAAAGGAGACTTCTCGGATATTAGGGAATTCGGTCAGGGTATTTACTATACTAGCTATTCCTAATGCTTCTCCACTAGCGCCGACATTGGCCTTAAGCACTTCGGAGGAGAAGTCGACGGTAGCTAACCCCTTATCGATATTTAGGCCCAGAATCTCGGTATCCAGGGGCAGAACCCGGCTGGCTCCGGAAGTAAGTGGTTCGGTTCGGATAAGTTCGTTTAGAGCCCATTTAGGAAGTTCAGAATTTTTCTTGACCTGATGTACCTCACGTACCAGGTAGGCATCCTCGTCGGTTAGTTTAAGGTAGTAAACAGCCACGTCCGCCGTTTTACCAACCGGTGCTGACAGGCTTGGTTTCTCCTTTTCGTCAGGTGTTTGATTTCTTTGCTGTCCACAGGCAGATGGCAGGCTCAGCAAAAGCAAAATCAATATAAGGGCAGGGGCCTTTTTAAGAAGCTTCATAATACAAATACCTCCAGACTTTTATCGCTTACTTAAGTATTACCTTTTAGGAAGATATTGTCAATCGGATTTGGGTTAAAAATGCAGACTATAGTCTTAGTTATGTGTATTCAATGCCCGATTTGCCTATTTATGCAATCCTCCGTGTATTCTAAAGATCCTAATTGCGGAGCGCAGCGACGTAGCAATCTTCCCCCTAGGAGTGAGGGGTGAGGCGTGAGGGGTAAGATTCCTCGCCAGGCTCGGAGTGACGCGGGGCGGCTATTTTCATACTAACCTCCATGACCCCAGGTCACAAACAATGATGAAACACA
>CAYRCG010000162.1:0-3386 GCA_964422685.1 uncultured Syntrophomonas sp.
CCGGCTATCATTACATCCGCTTTACCCAAGCGGATTAATTGCATGGCTTCCCCGAGAGAATTACTGCCTGAGGCGCAAGCGGTGACTGTGCAACCGTTGGGCCCCCTCACACCTAGTGTGATGGCCACCTGCCCCGCGGCCATATTGACAATCATCATGGGAATAAAAAAAGGGCTTATGGCATTTACACCTTTTTGCAGCATTCTGGCATGCTGTTCCTCGAAGGTCTGAATACCGCCGATGCCCGATCCTATCCACACCCCTATCCGGGGGGCTGTTTCCGGAGAAATCTGCAAACCGGCATCTTCCACCGCTACCCTGGCAGCAGAGCAGGCATATTGGACGAACAGGTCCATACGCCGAGCCTCCTTGCGAGGTATATAGTCCTGGGCATTAAAATTATTAACCTGGGCAGCAATCCGGGTAGGAAAATCGCTGACATCGAACCTGTCGATTAGGCCTATCCCGCTGCGCCCCTCCATCAAGCTATCCCAGAATTCTTTTTTATTGTTGCCGATTGGGGATATCATCCCCAAACCGGTAATTGCCACACGGCGGGCGGGCATATAATCACCCCTTTAACTATCAATCTTAATTATAGTTTTGCTTCAACATAATCTACCACATTCTTGACTGTCTTCAGTTTCGCCGCTTCGTCCTCAGGAATCTGGATGTCGAATTTCTCTTCCAAAAGCATCAGCATCTCCACAATATCCAGGGAATCGGCCTCTAAATCATCAGCGAAGCTAGATTCAAGCTGGATTTCATCCTCGGGGATATCCTTGATCTCCACAATAATCTTTTTCAGTTCTTCAAATACCTGCATTTTTACTTCCTCCTTAATATTATTTTCTTAGGACAATCCTCCGTCAACCCTTATGACCTGGGCGGTGATATAGGCCGCCGCCTCCGAAGCCAAGAAGGATACTACCCCAGCGATATCTTCCGGGGTACCTAACCTGCCTAAGGGAATGGTCTGGAGCATCCTTTCCCTCTGTTCCGGGGTGATAGTGGATGTCATATCGCTGAGGATATAGCCGGGGGCAATTACATTGGCTGTAATTCCTCTCGCCCCGTATTCCCGGGCTATAGAAAATGTCAGTCCTAACAATCCCGCCTTGGAGGCGGAATAATGTGCCTGTCCCGCATTTCCGCTTAAACCTACCACCGAGGAAATATTTATTATTCTACCATAACGCTTCCTGACCATCTGTCTGAGGGCGGCCCGGCAGCAATAGAAAGCGGAGCTAAGGTTGGTATTTATTAACTTATCCCATTCCTCATCATTTATCCGCAATATCAATTGGTCCTTGTTGATTCCAGCGTTATTCACCAGGACATCAATCTGCCCATATTCTTTGCTAGCCGCCTCTACTAACTCCTGGGCCATAAGAGGATTAGAAACATCCGCCCCTACTATGATGCCACTACCCCCGGCATCTTCTATTTCCTGCAATACCTGCCGGGCTTGCTCCTGGTTGGCCTTATTTATTTCCGGATATTCCTGCGGGTTACTGTAGTAGTTTATTACCGTCCGGTAGCCCTCCCGAGCTAAGCGCAAAGCGATAGAACGACCTATTCCCCGGGAACTACCGGTTACCAACGCCACCTTGGTATTCATAGCGATTCCACCTTTTTCAAAAGTTTTTCTAGGGAAGATAAATTATCTAATTGCCCCAGGACTCTATCCCGGTTAATCTTCTTGATCAACCCGGAAAGGGTAGAACCGGGACCTATTTCGATAAAGTAATCGGCTTTGTTCATCATATACCTGATACTTTGCTCCCAAAGTACCGGTTTAAATAGCTGCTGGGCCAGTAATTCCTCAAAATCCTGTTTCCCATTTTCCTGGGCATTGACATTGCTCACTACCGGGACCACAGGCTCTTGCCAATCTACCTGCACCAGTTCATTTTTCAGCTTCCCCGCCGCCTCGAACATCAGAGGGCTATGGGAAGGAACACTTACCGCCAAAGGGATGGCCCTTCCGCCCGTTCCTTTTATAGCAGCAGTTACCGCTAGCACTGCTTCCCTTTCACCCGAAACAACCAACTGTCCGGGGCAGTTATAGTTAGCGATAACTACCGGGCCTTCTGCCTTGCGGCATAGTTCCTCTAGCTTAGCGGCTTCCATTCCTAAAACTGCCGCCATCCCACCCCGAGCGGGAGGAACAGCTTCCTGCATCAGTTTAGCCCGCTTCTGCACCAGGGGTAGGGCTTCCTCGAAGCTTAGGGCTCCGGCCGCCACCAAAGCGCTATATTCCCCCAAGCTAAGGCCAGCCATTATGTCCGCGCAGATTCCCAGCTTTTTAGCCACCGCCAGGGCGGCCAAGCTGCAGGTAAGCAAAGCCGGCTGGGCAAATTCGGTCCGGTTTAAGTCTTCCGCCGACCCATTAAAACATAGCTGGCTGATGCTGTAAGGGCTGAGGCTATCCGCCAGGGCAAATATCTTGGCCGCTTCTGGATATTTTTCGGCCAATTCCCGGCCCATGCCCGGATATTGGGCACCCTGCCCGGGAAAAACAAAGGCTATCCTTGGCATTCTATCCCCCCTAAAATGCCTTTTACTTTACAGGCATCGCGTATTATATCATCAACAATTTCTGCAGCCGGCTGCAGCCGTGTAACCAGGCCACAAATCTGACCGGCTAAAACGCTGCCTTCATCTATACGGCCTTCTACCGCCGCTGCCGGGTAACGCCCCTGCCCGAGTTTTTCTAATTCTTCCGGGCTGGCCCCTAATTTTTCGCTTTTGAGATATTCCCGGGTAAAGCGGTTGCGAATCGCCCGCACCGGATGTCCGGTTGTTTGACCGCATACTACCGTATCACGGTCTTTGGCCTTTATTACTCTTTGCTGGTAATCCGGATGTACATTGCATTCCTGAGCACATATAAAGCGGGTTCCTATTTGCACCCCTTGGGCTCCCAGGGCCATAGCCGCCATGAAACCCCGCCCGTCAGCAATTCCCCCGGCCGCTATTACCGGGACCTCCACCGCGTCAACTACCATGGGCACTAAACACATGGTAGTCATCTCTCCGATATGACCTCCCGACTCCGTCCCCTCAGCGATTACAGCATCCGCCCCCAAGCGGCTGAGGCGCCGGGCTAAGGCCACCGAAGCCACTACCGGTATAACCTTTATTCCGGCTGCTTTTAGTTTTTCTATATAGGGTCCGGGATTACCACCCCCGGTAGTAACTACCGGGACTTCCTCCCGGATAATAAGTTCAATCACCTTTTCTATACCGGGGGATGCCATCATCAGATTAACTCCGAAAGGCTTAGCGGTAAGTCTCCTGACCTGCTCTATCTCCTGTTTTATCCAAGCCGGTTCGGCTCCGGAAGCTCCGATAACTCCTAAGCCCCCCGCAGAAGATACAGC
>CAYRCG010000163.1:0-3373 GCA_964422685.1 uncultured Syntrophomonas sp.
AATCACCTATTACAACCTTATATTTATAATCTAAGGGCAACAAACGATGGTCGCCGTGCCCGCTTCCTCGATATATTTTTATACTTCCCGTATCCCTTCCGGTTCAACCGAAGCGCAATACCTGACACGATGATCGCCATCTTTCATAGCATGACAAATATGTTTCCTCCATATATTGTTTCAGCTCTTGGTATAAGTCTTCCCAGGTGCCTGCAAGGACGAAAATAACGATCCTGCTATTACCTTCGATGATGGTATAAATCAGTTCATAGTGGTTTTTATTATGTAATATATTGCAAAAGTATAAGCCGCTGAGGTCCCCGGTAGCGGGTTCACCAAAATAGGGTTCCCTACGGATTTGGTCGATAACGACCCCGAATTTGTCCTTTAGCGATTTATCTTCGATGCTTTTTAGATAACGTGCAGCCGAAGGCGATTTAACTAATTTATTCATCATTCTACCTCCGTGCCGAAGACGACATCCTCATAGCTGTCACCGGATACTTGCCCCTGAGCCGCGGAACGGGCCTTATTGAGTAAGCGCTCCACAGCCGGTCGGACTTGGCGGCGTGTTTCCTTAAACCTTTCCAGCAATTCCTGCCCGGAAAGACCTTCACTTATTAAATCAGCTAGGATCTGTTCATCAAGTTCCCCCCCTCCTTCCCGAATGGGGCGGATGACGATGGCATTATTCCAGACATAGCATTCTACCTCCCTATCAATGCCAACACTATCGCAGAACTCAATCGGTATGGTTATCTGGCGTTTCTGGGAAACCGGTATGCGTTTTTTTGTCATTGGCCTTCTCCTTTAATCTTTATGGGAGCGCTATCACCGCTCCTTGATAAATATGTATCGAACCGGTTGATATATATGTAAGATTCCATAATAACAGTAGCAAAGATAGTGTTATTGTTCAAGTTCGTTTTGACAAAGATTATGTCTGGGGACATTTCATCCAGGCGAAGTCACCGAAAGCAATAGCCTTAGCCGCTGCTCCCAGGGTGGTAATGTTTTACCGCCTCCGTCCGGTCGGCGGAGAACACAGTTCCAGCCCCATTTTACAGGGTTTTATAGGTATATGTACTAGTGATAAATAATCATAGCATCCGCAGAATTGAACATTTTGCCATCACGGCTAATCCTAATATTTTTCGGCCGACGCAGCTGCTACGTAATGCCACCCCTATGATCACAGGCCGAACTATTTAGTACACAACAATTACGCAGTATTTACATCCGGAATTTTCAATGGCTTTTTACTGGATTAGTAATAATATCCAAAAGGACGGCAATCAAGACTGCCAGGCAATCTCCCTGTCCCTTCTTTAAACACGGGCAATCACACTTTTTGGGATGCCTGTTATCCGTGCCAACTGTCTAAGAGATACACCCGGTATACACTTAAGATCATGCAGGGCTAGGTTCCTATTGGGCAAGGACATATGCTGCAGCATTGTTGCAGTATACCCCAATTTAACCATTTCCTCCCGCGCCTGCTCATCGGTTAGCCGTTTAAAATCCCGGTAGTCCATACATTGATCGTCATGGGCCTCATGGTGAAATTCAATATACATCTTAATGGCTTGTTCCTTATGCGATGAGAATAGACCCAAACCCATATCAATATCCACCAGGGGCTGCCGCCCCTTTACTAGATACTCCTTGTAGCTGGTCCACCGGCATGAATCCAGATCTTTGGCCACCCCCGCCTTCAGCGGATTTTGATGGATATATCTCAGAACCGTCAAAAAATAACGGTCGTCCCCCACTACTTCACTTTTAAATCGGTCCTGAAACAAATGCCCGCTCCGACCGTATTTTTTATTAAACCAATACACATAACGGCCGGCCAATCTTTTGATCACTGTGCCCATTGAGTCATCTAGCTCATGGATCAGCATATGCACATGATTATCCATTAAGCAATAGGCATATAATTTATAATTACTGTCGCTTCGGAAATCATTTACCGTTTCAATAAACAGTTTTCGATCCTCATCATCCTCAAATATTGTTTGCCGGTTTATCCCCCGCAACATCGCATGATAAATCCCCGATTCACTTACCGCCCGTGGTAATCTAGCCACCGAATCACCTCACCAGCGCTTTGCTCACACTGTCGCTACAATATCTGATTCGATACAAGGGAAATCTATTCCTGCTAAACCACCCCCTATCTTTTCGCAACGCACCGCTAGACCCCAGAACAGGGACGCTTCCCATTTTAATAGACAAGCGCAACCGAACGAACAAGAAAGAGCCGGATGCCATTACTTGGATCACCCGGCATAGGTTGTTTAACTAGGTGGCTGGGTGCCCGATAATTTTAGAAGTTAACCCCTACAGCGATCTCACTGCCAGTTCACCCTGGGACAATTGACCTGTCCCCTTGTCCCCCAGCAATCTCACTGCCAGTTCACCCTGGGACAATTAACCTGTCCCCTTGTCCTCTCCCTTGTCCCCCACCATCCAGGCCATTAATCGCATCCATGATTCTGTCAGTTTGATTTTTTGCGGTTTCCGGCACCGATAAATTTATGGCAATGTATCTGTAGATATTTATAAGATCCTGTTCGGATTCTTCGGTATAGATGATCCTATAGCCCATGGCCATATTCCTTACCCATACGTTCGGCTACCTTATCCGCAGATACAACCCTGCCTGCTTTCAAATCACCTAGTCCCTTTTCAATTTCATGGTTAAATTCTTCAGGCGTTAAATCCCCAAATGCAAGGGGTCTGTTATGTGTAATCTTAACTTCAAAGGGCAGCCCGTTTTGTAAAACAACCTGCCTTAAAAAAATATTGATGGCGTTTGACATGGGTATGCCAAGTTTATTCAACACCATTTCCGCCTGTTCTTTTATTTCCGGCTCAACCCGAGCAAAAATACTTGTGGTTTTGGACATGCATACCGCCTCCTTTATGATATTTATATTTTACCATTTTGTATTGCGATATGCAATATATCTGCAAGCCTAGAACACCACCAGCCCTCTCTCATCATAGACCGATTTATCCTTTTCCACCCCTTCATTTCGGATGCACCTGTCCAACGCCATAATCATAGCCACCGCACCGTCAATCTTCTCTGTGGATTTTGCCTTGTCCGGTTTAATGTTTCCCGCCGGGTCGGTTCTGACATGAATGTTATCCATCATCCAGGATAAAACCGGATGGCCGCCATGGGCGATTCTCTTTTCCAGGGTTAGCTTCATCAGTTCTTTGGTGGGTGGGGACATATCCTTAAAACCCTGGCCAAAGGGAACTACGGTAAAACCAGCACCTTCCAGGTTCTGCACCATCTGTACCGCTCCCCAGCGGTCAAAGGCAATCTCCTGGATGTTATAATCCTGGCCCAGTTCTTCGA
>CAYRCG010000164.1:0-3348 GCA_964422685.1 uncultured Syntrophomonas sp.
GCGTTAGACATTCCAAGCCGCTCACACGCCTCACGCCTCACGCCTCACGCCTCACCAATATGCAAAAATTTGCGTCTGAAAACCCCTTTCCTCGCAATGACGGAAGCAGGAATCCAGCGGGTCTAAATAAACTCCTTCTTTCATGTTAGAATAGTACATATCCCAAATAACCCTATTTGCTATTACCTAAGTACAGACAATTTCTAGAGCAGACAGGACGGTGTTATAATGATAGCGACTTTTTCCTTATCCCCGGCCGGCGCTAAACGCCTGATCGCCCGCGGGCTTATAAATGAACCCATCTTCAGACACGCCTTAAGTCGGGGGCGGGTGATTATATCCCTAGGCAGCACTAATTCTTATATCGCCGAGGAGCTGGGCCTGATAACAGCCAGTGATAAATCCCGCTTCGCAGCCGGGATAGTCAGCGGCGGCATAGCCTGCGTTACTGCCGATGAAACGCGTATGACCAACCTTTGCCTGGAAAATGGGCGAATCGTAGCCGGAGTGCCCTGGGAGGACTTCCTCCGGGAATTCGATCGGGACGATCTATTTATCAAGGGGGCTAACGCCTTTGACACCGATGGCAATGCCGGGATTTTGCTGGCTAACCCCCAAGGCGGGACCATAGGGGCCTCCTATGGCATCCTTGCCGCCCGCGGCTGCAAACTGCTGTTGCCGTTAGGCCACGAAAAATTAATTCCTTCCTGTACCACTGCCGCCCGCCTGATGGGCATTAAACAAATTGACTACAGTTTGGGACGGCGTTGCGGCCTGGCATTGCTGCCCGCAGGTTTTGCCCGGATATACACCGAGATAGATGCCTTGAGGTCTTTATTCTCTGTAGAAGCCGGAGTAGTTGCCGCCGGGGGGGTAGGCGGCTCGGAAGGCGCCGTAACCCTCGCTGTTGAAGGTCCCGAAGAAGCGGTCAAAAATGCCCTGGCCTTAGCCCGCAGCCTTTTAAAGGAAAAGCCCCTATTCGTCCCCCGGAGACCCTGTAAGGATTGTTTAGAAAGTGATTATTGTACTTTTAAAGGGCTATGGAAGTAGGGTGTATGGTTCAGGAGGCAGATGAAAATG
This sequence comes from uncultured Syntrophomonas sp., assembly GCA_964422685.1. Classification (GTDB taxonomy): domain Bacteria; phylum Bacillota; class Syntrophomonadia; order Syntrophomonadales; family Syntrophomonadaceae; genus Syntrophomonas. Next base: position 1,081 of record CAYRCG010000164.1, read on the forward strand.
AATATGGTTTTCTTTGTAGATTTTGATGGCACTATAACCCGGGAGGATACCTGTATAGCTATGTTGCGGGCTTTTGCCCGGGAGGGGTGGCAGGAATTAAATGAACTTTGGGAAAGGAGAGAGCTGACTACTCAGGAATGCGCGCAAAGAAGCCTGGGTCTTATTGCCGCTACCCCCGCAGAACTGGCAGGCTTATTGGAAAGTATAGAAATCGATGCCTATTTCCCGGAATTTTTGAGGCAATGTCGGCGCCGCAACCATAAAGTCTATATATTGAGCGACGGTTACGATTTCAACATTTCCTGCATAATGCGCAAATATGATATCAATGTTCCTTATTATGCTAATAAACTGCTATACGATGGCAGTTTTAAAATAGAATGTCCTTATTTCAAAGAAAATTGCGATTTATGCGGCACTTGCAAGAGTGATTTAATGGAGGCTTTGGCAGGCCCCGGATGCCGGACGATATATATAGGAGACGGATACTCCGATACCTGCCCCGCCGCTAAGGCCGATATCGTCTACGCCAAGGGTACTCTTTACCGCTTCTGTTTAAAGGAAGGGATAGAAGCGATCCCATACGAGGGTTTTCAGGACATTATCCATAGTTTAGGGGCGGGAATCTGGGCCGATACAGAATGAAGTTTTAATGGGCATCCGGTGTTTTAGGATTCGCTGCGCAGGTTAAATAGTTGGGAAAGCAGCATACCGGACAGCATTAAGCCGCAGCCCAGTATTTCATGCCCCCCCATCTTTTCCCCTATTATCAAGAAACCGCCGACGGCGGCAAATACTGTTTCCATGCTCAGTATTATGGCAGCATGGGCGGGTGGGGCGTGTTTCTGTCCTAATATCTGCAAGGTATAGGCAATCCCTACTGAACAAACGCCGCCATAAACGATGGGCAGAGCAGCCGCTATCAGGCTGCTGATAAGAATACTTTCCGTTAAGGCCGCAGTCGCCAAGCTTAATATAGAACAGATAAGGATTTGCAGCCAGGATAATTGCACGGCATTGACCCGGCGGGAAAAGTGTCCGATGAGCAGGATATGCAACGCCCAAAAAAGCGCAGAGATAAGCTCCAGCATGTCCCCATGCCGAATAGACATTGATTCCTTGACACAGAGGAAATAAAGCCCGGTAGCTGCCAGGATACACCCTAACCAGGTGGCTGCAGCTATTTTATGGCGCAGGAATATGCCTAATATAGGCACCAATACCAGGTAAAGGCCGGTTATGAAAGCCGCTTTGCCGGCGGTGGTACTAAGAAGCCCTACTTGCTGGAAAGAGCTCGCTATAAAAAGCACTGTACCGACGATTATCCCCGGCAAGGCTGTTTTTTTAAGACCCTTTAATACCGATTGCCCACTATCGCGGAAAATGAATAGAAGCGGCAGTAATGTCAGGTTGGCGAGCAGGAAACGCACTCCATTATAGGTAAATGGACCCACATGATCCATACCCACCTTTTGCGCCACGAATCCCAATCCCCAGATAGCTGCAACCAACAGGAGCAAGAGGCTAGATTTTACTGCATTCACCGATATATTTTCCCTTCCTTAGATACTTGCCCCATCCCCTTATAAACCTTACGAGGAACTGCGTCTTTGCCAATACTGTGAAACTCACCAATCGTATATGGCGAGGGACGGAGCGGCGATGCCGCTAACTGCAATTATAATACATAGGATGGGAGTCTGAAAGTTTATCACACGAAAAATAGCCCGGGGGCGTTGTAGTAAGCATCCCCGGGCTAAAATCTTTTCCGATCTTATATTAGGAAGGTTACCCTCCCTTTAACGGTTGCACCCGGCCTTTCCGTTACAGTTTCACCTTGCGACAATAGCAAAGGGTCAGGCGTTTTTCGCCTGACCCAATAGAGTAAGCTCCAACGAATCTTTATCGACTTCCCCCTACCATCGCCTAGAACTTCCGCTTCCCTTCCAATCTTCCTACAAGCCCTTCGTCTTCAAGTTTCCCAACTACTCCCTGTCTACACCAGCTTTACTCCACTTCAATCTTACTTAACCCCTTCGGATTCCACTGAAAGTATTCGTGTCGTCAAACCTGTATAAACCGTTTTCGCTAAAACCCTTCAAGATATAGTGGAATTTTACTTCCACCGGTCCCTGTAATCCAACCTTCCGTTCGACTTCCACTGTTCGGCTCTGACAGGATTCCGTCTTAGGAGTTCCTTGGAGCTTGCTTTAATAATAATAGAATTACATGCATTGTACAATGCCGGTATAGGGCGCTCCCAGGTTG
>CAYRCG010000165.1:0-3339 GCA_964422685.1 uncultured Syntrophomonas sp.
GCCAGCGGCATTAGCGCTATAGTTGGCGGAAAAACCGTTTATGGTCCTAGCAGCGGTGGCGGAGGCGGAGGCGGCGGCGGAGGCGGAGGCGGCGGCGGAGGCGGCAGCACTTCCACACCAACCATAGTTAGCGACCTGGCAGCCGGGACCCATAGCGGGGATTACAAGATTACCAGCACGGGAACCAAGGGACCGGCCAGCGGTACCGCGGTGGTAACCGGCACCCTTTATCTCGATCCCGGCGCTGCCGGCTCTATCAGCCTGCAGAACGTGAAAGCCAATAAGATCGAAGTTCTTTCCGGGGCCCCCAATACTATTATTTTCATTAATGTCGAAGTAACTGTTACCCTGAATGTCAACACCGGGACCCAGACACAGGTGGTTAGGATTGTAACCCAAGGGACGACCAGTATCGCCCAGACTACTACTTCCTCGGCAGTTACGCTGCAGCAGGATGCTGGTAGCCTAGGGAACATACAAGTAAATACGGCGGTTAACGTTACCCTCGCTGCCGGCAACTTCAGTTCACAAACGGTTACGGTTAGTAGCTCCGCCAGCGGTGCCGGGGTGGCTGTTGCCGGCGGGACCTCGGTCGGCACGGTGGTAGCCAACACTTCGGTTAATATAAGCGGGGGCGGCTCGGTTGGCACTATACTAGCGACCCAGCCCAAAGCCAAGGTAGTTATAAATTTAAAGACGGTTCAAACTGTCATGGTAGATGAGACCGCAGATGATGCCAGCATTCAGGTGGGGGAAAACACTACTGTTGCAACAGTAATAGTAGAAGTGGAAATACAATTAGATAATAACGGCACGATAGATACAGTTAAAGTAGATACAACGGTAAAACCACCTGCTATAACCGGAAATCAACCTACCACTAATATCACGATTCCTACCTTAAAAAATGTTACGGTAGGGGGTATTTCCGCCAGTAAAATTTTTGTTGACGGTGTATTTCAACTAACCTTTGCGGTAGATAGGAACGCTGTTTATTCTACCGGGACGGCTACCTTATCGGAAGATGTAGGCTACAAAATTAAGAATGCAAATCACGAGTACGATGGTAGCGCCAACACCAATGACAATTTGTTGGAAATGGCTTTGTTTATTTTTGCCCTAAAGGGGGGCCAGGACGGTAATGTATTAGGCTCCACCCTGATAGCCAATAGCCCCGTGACCCTAACCTTGGCTGGGTCTAAAGCTACTACCACGTACATGATTAAATTCGAATAAACGGCGGCATTGGGGAAACATAAGGGGATGTTATCCCTACGCCATTGTTGCAAATAATGGTCTAGGATTGCGCTCCTCGCAATGATGGGGGTGGGCGCTTCGTTCTTTACGATAACAGGAGCACAAGGGGGCAGCCCCCCTTGTGCTCCTGTTGCGCTTTTTCCTTTATTTTCTCCGGTTTAATATGGCGTTTTCCGCTGCCCACATCACCTGATAAACCAAGGGTGAACCGGTAAGCAGAGGATGGGTAGCGTACTGAGCTAGAGCTAATTCTTCAGGCGTAACCCCCTGTTGAATACCCAGCGCAAGGACATTCAGCATATCGGCTGCCTGATCCCCGCCGATAACATGAGCCCCGATTAACCGATCCCTTTGCATATCGAACAGGAGCTTCACCCTCGTTTTCATAGTACAACCCGGAAGGGAACCAGGATGCCGATCAGGGGCTACTATCTCACCCGCATAATAGCTTAGATTTTTCTCCTGACACATCTTTTCCGTAAAACCGGCGGCCGCTACGGAAACATCCCCGACTTTAGTCGCAAAAGCCCCTACTGCGCCCTTGCCCCTTCTCTTTAGATGGTATAAATTGCTACCGGCAATCATTCCTTCCGATGCTGCCACTGATGCTAGTCTGATAGCTGCCGGCTCCCCGGTGATGGAGGAGAATTTGGTACAACAATCACCGCAGGCAAATATATCCCTATCACTGGTCCGGAAGTATCCATCGACTTTTATTCCCATTTTCCCGTCTACTTCCAGCCCTATTTTCTCCGCTAAATTCGTGTTGGGAATAGCCCCGATACCCAGGATGACTACATCAGCTTTAATTTCATCGCCGTTTGAGAGCTTCACCCCTTCTACCTTTTCCGTGCCGGTAATAGCCTCAACCATTGTGGAGGTAAGTACATTTACCCCCATCTTTTTTAGTTCTTCTTCGACTGCGATGCCGGCGTTTTCTTCGCAAGCCGCCTGCAAACAATGGGGCAAAGCTTCCACCAGGCTTACATTATAGTCGCCTCTCATTTTTACCTGTTCCGCCATTTCTACCCCGATAAATCCTCCCCCGATGATTACCACATCTTTAGCCGCATCTACGGATTGTCCTATTCTATCCAGAAATTCCGGGTCTTTTCTAATCGGATATACGTTAGGAAGATTTATCCCGGCAATAGGCGGCAGGATCGGGTGGGAACCGGTGGCAATTATCAGTTTTTCATAAGCCACCTCGGTTCCATCTGCTAATTTGGCGATATGGTTTTCCCGATCGATATCTTCGACATCGCCGATAATAAAGGCGAAGCCTTTGTTTATGAACCCCTCATCGGATATTATATCCTTCTCCACTACATTCAAGTAGCCATATATATAGGGTATACCGCAGGGGACAACCGTATAGGATACATTCCTTATAATAGTAATCTGTTTGCCCGGATACCAGGCATGGACTGAATTAGCCGCCGCCAAACCGGCCGCGGAACCTCCGATAATCAATACATCCGTGTTTTTTTTCAAGATGCAAAACTCCTTTCTGCTAAGGTTTATATTTTCTTTATACAACCTGATAGTCAATGATCGGACACAGGAAGACTGCCCCAGCGCTTTCCACCGTTCCATATTCTACTTTATAGCAGATAACGAGCGCAAAAACAAGAAAGGGGGACCCCGTTCCCTTGTCCTTCCCTTACCTTAGCGGGAGGTCAACAAGGATAGGCATAAAGTTAACAAACCGGACTACCCCTATCGGCGGGGATAGCCCGGCTTGTAAATTAGTTCGTTGGCGCGTGCGCTGAATGGTTAGTTACCGCTCAAAAGAACCGTTTCCCTGTGCTTCTCTTGCTTCTGGTGTATCCGTGTACCCCTAAGCCATGATGTAGGATAATATATAAGGAACATATCTTTCGGCAATAATGCCGCTTCCATTTCTGAGAGTTAGATGGAAGATTACAGTGGTTCCTCTACCGACAGATGGTATTTCTAGTATATTATTCCCAAAATCTATCTCCCACTTATGGAGATGGCGTTCACCTATCGCCATATACTTAATATCCACACTTTCATCCAGCGGTTCTGTGGTATTCCATTGCCCATCATTATCTGAGG
>CAYRCG010000166.1:0-3337 GCA_964422685.1 uncultured Syntrophomonas sp.
TGCCCGTTTTGAAATAGCTTCCTAGCTACCGGAACCGCCGCTTTTTTTTACTCTGCCGCCTCTTTCTTCCAAATAGATTATTTCTCCCCAGCGGGGAGGCTTTCCGGCCTCGGCGGCAGGGCGGTATTCCGGAATTATCCCCTGGATAAAGCCCATTATTTCGTTTTTATCCGGAGGAAGGTTTTTTATCCGGGGGCCCATATTAATGCTTATCCCATTATAGCATTCATCTAATTCTTTGGAAGAAATGTAGATGCGCTGGTGGCGGGTAGCCGCCATCTCCTCATAGCCGGAGAATAATTCTTCATAGAGCTTCTCCCCCGGTCTGATCCCGGTATATTTTATAGCGATGTCCAGTTCCGGCTCGTAACCCGAAAGCCGGATCAAGTCATGAGCCAGGTCGGCTATCTTCACCGGTTCTCCCATATCCAGGACAAATATCTCCCCTCCCTGGGTGAGGGCTCCGGCCTGTATAACCAGTTCCACCGCTTCGGGTATGGTCATGAAGTAGCGGGTCATAGCCGGGTGGGTTACGGTAAGGGGTCCGCCCTTCTGAATCTGCTTGATGAAGGTAGGGACTACGCTACCACGGCTCCCTAAGACATTGCCGAAACGCACAGCGGCGAAACGGGTCGGGCTGTTACGGTTTATATCCTTCACGATCAGCTCCGCCAGTCGCTTGCTGGCTCCCATAATATTAGTCGGGTTAACCGCCTTGTCGGTAGATATCTGGATAAAGACCTCGGAGCTGTATTTATCAGCCATCTCCGCTAGGTTTTTGGTACCCAGGACATTATTATTCAAGGCTTCCAATGGGTGCATTTCCATCATGGGTACATGCTTGAAAGCGGCCGCGTGGAAAATTACCTGGGGGCGGTGGTTCTCAAAAATGCTAATTAATTTCCCCCGCCGGCATATATCAGCCAGCTCCGCCGTCAGGGCTTGTTCAGGAAAAGCCTCCCGCAATTCATTATCTATGTCAAAAAGGTTGTTCTCATTACATTCTAAAAGCACCAAAGATTGAGGCCGGTGCTGGCAGATCTGCCGGCAGAGTTCGGCGCCTATGGAGCCGCCCGCGCCGCTGACCAGTACTGTTTTCCCCCGCAGATAGGCGGCGATCCCTTCCAGATCCAATTTGACCGGTTCGCGCCGCAAGAGGTCTTCTACCTGTATATCACGGATCCTGCTGCGGCTATGCAGAAGGTCGTCGGCCCCTTCAAATATCCGCAACCTAACGCCGGTTTCGCGGCAAATATTCACTATATCCCGGATAGTCTTGCCATCGACCGAGGGCATAGCTATTACTATTTCTTCTATCTCATAATTAGTGGCCAGATAAGGTATGTCCTCGCGCCGCCCCAGCACCGGAATGCCGAAAATACTCAACTTCTGCTTCAAAGGGCTGTCATCGACAAATCCTATCGGGAGCAGGTTCAAGGATTGGTTGTTGTTCATCTCCCGGGCTACCATAGCCCCTGCATCCCCGGCACCGATAATCAAGGTCCTTTTAGCTTCCCTGCTGGATTCCTTTATGAACAAGTCCCGCAAAAGGCGCCAGCTCAAGCGGGAGCCGCCGATGAAAACGATCATGAAGACCCAGGATAGTATGTATACACTGCGTGGGAGATAAGCCAGCGGAATAGTATAGATGAGTATTATCACCAAGGCGGTACTGCTGGTGACCGCTTTGACTATGCTGTAAAGCTCACCGATACTGGCATACCTCCACATTCGGTGGTAAAGGCGCATGGCGTAAAGGGCCAGCAAAGTACTTATGGTATACCAAGGGATTAGGGTAAAAAACGCCTCTATGTAATTAGCAGGGATGCTCCCTTCAAAGCGCAACCACAAGGAAACCCCCATAGCCAGGTTTATCAGGCAGCTGTCAAATATCATTAATAAAATTAGGCGCAGCCAATAAGTCATTTTATTCTCCTTCTCAACAAAAAGGATTCTCCTTCCGGTTCCTATTCTGCTGCCCCTTTAGCGGGCAATTCATCCAGCGATAGCAGGTAGCGGTATAATTCGGCTAAATGAGTATCGCCACCGGTCAATTCAAAGGCCCGGGCCGCGGCTAGTTCTTCTTCACCGGCGCGGTAAAGGACGGCCAGGTACCAGGCCTCGGCTTCCGGGGCGGCAAAGGAGCCATCCCGGACCAAAGGTAGCAATTGCTCCACGATTTCCCGGGCAGCGGCATATTGCCCCAACAGGTAGTGGGCCTTGCCCAGGGTGAACCGGGCAGCGGGGCTTAACTCCAGGGTTTTGCCCGCCCAATAGGGATAAGCCCTTTTCACCGGATCAATAGATTCACGGTGTGCTTGCAGCTTTTGCCCTAATTCTACTATTTCATTGGCATAGAAAGCGGCATTTTCCTTCCGTTGATTCTGCAGGTGGTTGTCCAAAAGTTGGAAGGAAAGCTGCAAAGCTCCTTCGTAAGCATCAATATCATTAGGGTTAGAGCGGATCGACCAGTAGGCCTGCTCCACTGCCCCTTCCGGGTCATTAAGCCCCAGGCATAGATTAGCCAAAGCGGTACGCAGCTTTATGCTGTAAGGGCTTAGTTCCCCGGCCCGCTTTATTTCCTGCCGGGCAGCTTCATAGTATTCCCGGGCAGCCGGATTTTGCGCTTGGGCGGCGGTAGCAAATTGCAGGGCATAGGCCTGGGCCAGGGCAGCGTGGTAATTGGCATTATAGGGATCTGAATAGCTGGCCCTTTCCAGGAGGCTTCGCGCCTGGTGGAGGCTGGCTTCCTTTCCCCGCAGTTGCTGGTCTGCACTGATTTCCCCTAATAGTGCCTCTCCCTCCCGGGCATAGCTATAGGCCATGCTAAAGCTCGACCCGGCGCCGATAATAGCTGCTGCCAAGAGAATAGCCAAGCAGATATTCAGTGCTGGCTCAAATCTTCCCCGGGGCCTTTCCTCCCCGCCCGTTTCCAGCCTGCTTCCGGCATTAAGCAAAGCTAATAGGGTCCAGAGCAATATGCTCATAGCCCCCAGGGAAAGGTCAAAATCCATGGCGGCGTGCAGGCCGAACGCCAAGGCAGCCGAGGCTACCCCCCAGTTAAGAATCCAGGTATCATTGTTAGTGCCTTGCCTAGCCCGGTATATTCTCCATAAGGCCAGGAATAACCCCAGCCATAGGGAGATAAAGGCCAGAAGCCCTAAGGCCCCCGCTTCCACCCCGACCTGCACAAAATGGTTGTGGGTTTCGGTTGTCCATGACTGATACTCCTGGTACTGGTGGTAGAGAGCGTTCCATCCCCCGGCTCCGGCACCGAATAGGGGATAGTCCTTCATTATCGCTAAACCCCAGCGGGCAAAATCCATCCGGGAGGAGT
>CAYRCG010000167.1:0-3284 GCA_964422685.1 uncultured Syntrophomonas sp.
ATATTACCCTAGGGGAAGATTGCCACGTCGCTTCGCTCCTCGCAATGACAAGGGCGTTAGACATTCCAAGCGCAACGTCCATGCCCCCCATCCCTTCCAACATTCCACCCTTCCAACTTCCAAGCACAAAAAATCAGGGAAAATCAGAAGAATCCGCGAAAACCTGCGTCAAAAAATCCGGCATTTTTATTAATGGTGTTAAGCCTTTACTCCTGACCTAATACTAGCATAATTTAAATCCTGATACTTAGAAAGGACAAATTGAATAATAAGGAAGGATAGTATAGTTATTTAATTCTAGGCCAAGTAGAAAACGGAAACGATAATTTGACAGAGCATTTTAAATCTATACAATATATGTAATTGCTTATATTGCACAAAAGCGTGCACAAGGAGTGAAATAGATGGAACTGCGCACAGACCTGCTTAATCCTACCCTGCATAAGGTTTTTCATAGCTTTCAGCTTGATAAAGACTTTCGCTCAGGGGAAGGGAGTTACCTGGTAGATGGGAAGGGAACGCGTTACCTGGATTTTATCGCCCAGTATGGGGCTATACCTTTCGGCTATAATCCTGACTTCATCTGGGATAGATTAGAGGAAGCGAGAAAAAGGGCTCTGCCTAGCCTGGTACAGCCCTCGTTACCAGGGGAAGCATTGAAATTGGCTAATGTCTTAGCGGAAGTATCGCCGGGAAAACTGACTTATTGTACTTTTTGCCAGAGTGGAACCGAGGCGGTAGAAGCTGCCATCAAATTAGCCCGTTCAACTACGGGGCGAGAGATAATCCTATCAACCTATAATAGCTTTCACGGCAAAAGCCTGGGCTCTTTATCCGCTACGGGCAAGATATCCTACCAAGGCCCTTTTCGAGCCCCAGCTCCGGGTTTTATGTACATCCCTTATGATGATATAGAAGCTTTACAGGTCGCGTTGCAAGAGAAATGCGATCGAATAGCGGCCTTTATAGTCGAGCCTATACAAGGAGAAGGGGGGATTATTGTTCCTCGCCCGGGCTATCTCAAGGCTGCCGAAGAACTATGCCGGCAATATGGGGTGCTGTTCATAGTCGATGAGATTCAAACCGGATTAGGACGCAGCGGGGCTTTATTTGCCTGCGAACACGAAAAGGTAGAGCCAGATATTATGGTATTGGCAAAAGCTTTAGGCGGAGGGATTATCCCTTTAGGGGTCTGTCTCAGCAGCGAAGAAGTATGGAATGAAGACTTTGGTTACCTGCACAGTTCGACCTTTGCCAATAATAATATTAGTTGTGTTGTTGGATTGGCGGTATTAGACAAACTATTGGAGAATGACCGCTATCTTATCAAGGAGGTTGCTGCCAAGGGGGATTATCTTCTGAAAAGGCTCCAAGAATTAGCAGGAAAATACCCGGAAGTGATCCGGGAGGTAAGGGGAAAAGGTCTGATGCTGGCCCTGGAATTTCAGGAAATGGATGACTGCGGCTCTTACGATATGTCTTTTATGGTCGATCAGGGTGCTTTCACTACCCTTATTGCCGGTTTCTTACTGAATGTTTACAAGATTCGCTTGGCCCCTTATTTGAATAATTCTATGACTTTGCGCCTGGAGCCTAACCTCAATATCGCTTGGGAGGAGATGGATTATGTCCTGAAGGCCCTTGATAGGCTCTGTCAAATACTGAAATTACGCGATTATGCTCAGCTTTATCGCTATATTCTGGGGGATTATTCCTTACCCACGGAATTGGCGGATTACCGCTTACAAAGTCGGGCTATAAAGACCCTCTCCCTTGCGCCCGGGGAAAAGATCGATCACAGATTTGCCTTTATCATTCATTACCCGGCCCCGGAGGATGTTGTAGCAAACAATCCGTCTTTTAGATTCTTTGAGCGTAGGGATTTATTTCGTTTCCTAGAATGGCAGGGTTCTTTCCGGGAAGCCGGGGTATGTTGCCATATGCCAGTTTTGCGTTCCCGCAGCGGGGCCACGGTGGAGGGCTGGTTGATTGGAGTGCCTTTCGGCGCCCGGGAAATGATGGACCTTCCTCGGGAAGAAACCCTGGGGGTTATTAAGAAAGCCGTGGAACTGGGAAAAGGACTGGGGGCAGAAATAGTAGGCTTGGGCGCTTTGTCTTCGGTAGTCAGCCGGGGGGGCAGGGCGGTGACCGGCCAAGGGGTGGCCATTACCAGCGGCAATAGTTTCACTACCCTTATGGGCGTCGAAGCCCTTTTGGAAGGCGCCCGTAAGATGCGGATCGATTTCGCTGCCGCTCAGGGGGCAGTGTTAGGGGCTACCGGCTCTATAGGGCGGGCTTGCGCCCTGCTTCTGTCCCAGGACATCGCTCATATCGTTCTAATGGGTAATCCCCGGCATCCGCGCAGCAGCAAGAATAGGATTAATTCCCTTATGGTTGAAATGTTGGCTTTAGCCTACCAGCGGAGATGCCAGGGGAATATAAGCGGGCTAAGTGCGTGGTTGGACAGTTTAATAAATAGCTATAAAAAGATAAACGAGCATGGCAGCCGGGAGTTAGAAAAGGCTCTGGAGAGGGCTGATGCGGGTAGTCTGGAGTCGATAAAAGGAATTTGCGAGGGGTTAACCATACGCTTTCCCCTAGAGGTTAGTTTGGAACACGATCTTAGCCTTCCCCGGTGCGATATGATCATCGCCGCTAGTAGTTCACCTGATTTTGTCGTCTATTCACGGCATTTGCGGCCCGGCGCGGTAATATGTGATGTGGCCCGACCGGCGGATGTGGCACCGGAAGTGCGGGAGCGAGATGATATATTAGTTCTCGAAGGTGGCTTAGTTAGCTACCCGGAGCCTATAGCCTTTGGCCCCAACTTGGGTTATCGCGATGGGGTCAACTTGGGCTGTCTGTCGGAAACAATTCTCCTGGCTTTGGAGGGGGATTGCCGGGACTATAGCATCGGCAGTAAACTATCCTTGTCCACCATCGAATACTTCCGTAGCCTGGGAGAGAAACATGGTTTTGCCTTAGCCGGGTTGATGACGGGGAATCGGGAGATTAGCGATAATGAAATAGAGGAAATATACCGAAGGTCATTGAACTTAAAGCAAGCCCATAATTTATAGAAAAGGCGGGGAGTGAGGGGTGAGGCGTGAGGGGTGAAGGGTATCGGTAATTACCCACTATTCCTTACCGTTCAACCCTCCAAACCCCCTTTTCATCGTTGTTTGCGACCCCGGGGTCATGGGGGTTGGTATGAAAATAGCTTCGTAATGTCATTCCGAGCTTGCGAGGAATCTTCCCCCCACAAAGCATATTACCCTAGGGGA
>CAYRCG010000168.1:0-3272 GCA_964422685.1 uncultured Syntrophomonas sp.
AAAAAAACAAGACCCCATAAGGGGTCTTGTTTTTTACGATTCCCTATTACTCCATGGCCTTCCAGAGTACTTCGGCCACATCGAATACCTTGGTGCTTTCCTCGGCTTCGGCGGCTTTTACCCCGTCAGACATCATGGTCAAACAGAACGGGCAGTTGGTTACAATCATTTCTGGTTGCGGTACCAGCAATTGATCGGCTCTGGTATCACTGATGCGCTTGTACTGAACGCCATCTTTTTCCACGGCATCTTCTTCCAGCCACATGCGGCCTCCGCCGGCTCCACAGCAGAACCCGAATTCTTTAGATTTTTCAATCTCCGAAATCTGTCCGCCAGCGGCTTTGAGGACCGCTCTAGGTTGGTCATAGATCCCGTTATGCCGGCCCAGGAAGCAGGAGTCATGATAACTGATCTTTACTCCCAAGGGCTTGCTGGCCTTCAGTTTGCCTTCGGCTATCAGCTTAGCGAGGAATTCCGTATAATGATACACTTCGTAATTGCCGTCCATCTGCGGATATTCGTTCTTCAGGGTAGTATAGCCGTGCGGGCATACTACGATTATCTTCTTAACCCCATAGTTGTTGAAAGACTCCAAATTCTGAGCAGCCAAGGTCTGGTAGAGGTATTCATTGCCTAGGCGGCGAGCGGAGTCCCCGCAGCAGTATTCCTCGGTTCCCAAGTAACCGAAGCTTACGCCGGCTTTGTTCAAGAGTCTTACCAAGGCTTCGCCGACTCTCTTATAGCGATCGTCAAAGGATACAGCACAACCGGCATAGAGCAGGTATTCGAATTCCTTGCCGTCTTCCGGCAAGAGATTTACCATTTCTCTTACGCCTCTTTCGTCCAACCATCCGGCACGACCGGCCCAGCCTACGCCCCAGGGGTTGTAGTTGCGCTCCATGTTGGTGAAGGCCGATTGGGCTTCGGAAGGCATGTCACCCTGCCACATAACCAAGTTGCGGCGCATTTCCACTATCTTAGGAATGTGCTCGATAAACATGGGGCAGTGTTCCATGCAGGCCCGGCAGTTTGTGCAGTCCCAAATGGCTTCGCTGCCTACTATATCATAGAGCAGGCTTTGTTCCATGGGATTAACCGCCCCGGCCGCCTCTGCGGTCATAGCCATTTCCTCTACAGCCTCCGCACCACTAGCTTTAGCGGCTAAGAGGTAAGGAGCTTTAGCGACGAGGTGGTCATTCATGTTTTGAATCAAGGTAATCTTGGGATTCAGATGTTTACCGGTATTATAGGCCGGACAGTTTTCTTGGCATCGACCGCATCGTATGCAAGTATCCAAATCCAGCAGGTCTTTCCAGCCAAAGTCCTCTATATTCTCCACGCCGAAGGTTTCTGCTTCTTCGATATTGTATACCATTCGATTGGCGGAAGGTTCGAGGTCGCGGAAAGTATAGTTAAGCATGCTGGCAAAGATATGCCATAGTTTGGTAAAGGGTACTGCACCGATAAAGACGAAGGCTATAGCCATGTGGAACCACCACAGTATGCGGTGCCATAGCAACATAGCTTCCACAGTCATGTTACTGAAGAGACTGGCAAATGCCCAGCCAAAGGGTGATGCCAACCTTTCATAGGCTATCTGCTGTATAGTGGTGGACATCTTAATCTGAGCGCCGATTCTAAGCCCTTCAATAAAGTAACCGGTCAGCAAAATGGTGAAAATTAAGAGGATAATCCAGCCGTCCGATGATTTGGTGTCGTTTAGACGCTCTGGTTTTTGGAGGTATCTGACGAAAGCCAGGACTATAATGCCGATTAGAGCTAAGAAGCCCATAACATCGACGACCCAGGAGAAGCCGATATAAATATTGCCTTCCAGAGGGGGCCAGTGTATTGCATTATGCATGGCATCTATGCCTGCAGCCGCAAACAATATCAGGAATCCCCAAAACAAGAAGGCATGCATAAAGCCTGCAAATGGTTTTTTTATAACCCGAGCCTGGGCAAAGGAAAAAAGAAACCAGGACCAGATACGCTGAGGTATCTTATCATTCCGGTGAATTGTACCTTTTGCCAGTAACCAAACCTCTAACTTCTTCCAAAAACCGTAAAGGAAAAATCCAATGGGGATGAACATAAAGACGTAGATTAGCCATTCGTAGGGAATGTTGGCCCCAACGACTCGCATCGGGATGTCGTAACCGCCTTCTAGGGGGTGAAATCCAAAAATCATTCTCCAATTCCCTCCTTAATTAGCAAGCAAAAAAGCAAGGTTGCTACTGGATATACGGCAAGCGTATATCCAGTAAACACCATCCCCCGGTTTTAATTATTTCTTTAATTCATTTACCAGAGTCGGAATAACCTTGAACAAGTCGGCAACCACGCCAAAGTCAGATACATTAAATATCGGTGCTTCGGTGTCGGTATTGATAGCCGCAATAAACTTGGAAGAAGACATTCCCGCCATATGCTGGATAGCTCCGGAAATCCCCGCTGCTATATAAAGGTTGGGGTTAACTACTCTTCCGGTCTGTCCTACCTGTAGTTCATGTCCCAGCCAACCGGAATCGATAGATGCGCGGGATCCGCCGACAGCAGCCCCTAGCATATCAGCCAGTTGTTCCACCAATTTGATTCCATCGGGTCCCTTGCAGCCGCGGCCGCCGGATACAACTACATCAGCTTCAGATAGGTCCGGACGGGCGGAAACAGTGGGTGTGAAACTCTTTACGTTCTGATAGACGTCAGCGGCAGTTGCGGCAACGGCCGGTTTAACTACCGCACCGGCGCCGGCAGCCTCCGCCAGCTCACATACGCCTGGGCGGATGGTCCCCAGAACGGGTTCCCCGGCAACTTCGACTACCGCAAGGGCCTTACCGGCATAGATAGCCCTGGTAAACAGACCCTTGCCTGCACTAACTTCTACCTTAATGGCATCGGTAGCCAGACCAAGCCCTAGTTTCTGCGCTAATCTAGAGGCAAAATCCCGGCCATTGAAGGTGTGGGCAAATAACACTGCATTGGGCTTAAACTCATTGATCATAGCCACCATCTGAGCTACATAGGCACCAGTGTTATAGTCAGCAAATACATCGTCCTCCACTACATAAACCTTGTCCGCACCATATTTTGCTAATTCGGGGGCCAGGGCTTCAACGCCCTTTCCGAAAACAACGGCAGCCACTTCATCGCCGAACTTCTTGGCCTCTGAAAGCATCTCAAAAGTTACCTTACGGATATTACCGTCTCTTTGTTCTACAAATATCCATGTCCCTGCCATCAATTACCCTCCTTTTATTTTTAATAAGGTT
>CAYRCG010000169.1:0-3162 GCA_964422685.1 uncultured Syntrophomonas sp.
GTTGCCCATGCGCAGACGGCGAGCAGTATATTCTATTAAGCCGCCTATTACGAAGCTATTTTCATACTAACCCCCATGGTCAGGGACCGCAAACAACGATGAAAAGGGAGTTTGAGGGCACTTGAACGGTAAGAAGTAGCGGGTTTTCACTAATACCCCTCACCCCTTACCCCTCACGCCTCACCATTTCATAACCGTCCCCTTGTGACAGGAAGTAGTTAAAAATAAGGAGGCTTTATCAGTAATGATAGGTGAACAGTATCTGCACCTGCCCGGGCCCACACCCGTTCCCGAAAGGGTGGTACGCGCTATGAGCCGGCCCATGGTAAATCACCGGGGAAATGAATTCCGGGAAATACTTAGCAACGTAACAAAAGGAATAAAACAGGTCTACCATACCGAACACCAGGTTTTGATCTACCCGGCATCGGGTACCGGTGCACTGGAAGCAGCGGTAGTGAACTTTATTTCCCCGGGGGATAAGGTTTTAGCTGTCTCTATAGGCGTTTTCGGTGATCGTTTCGCTACCATCGCCCGGGAATTCGGAGCCCAAGTAGAAAAAATGGACTTTCCTTGGGGGGAAGATGCAGACCCCCAAGTAATCGGGGATAGATTAACCCGAGATATAGATAAAGAAATAAAAGCGGTATTGATCACCCACAATGAAACTTCGACCGGAGTTTTTAATGATTTAGCGAAAATAAAAGTCGCCGCCGGCGAGCATCCGGCACTGTTTATGGTTGACGCCGTAAGCGGATTGGCGGCGATGCCATTAAAAATGGATGAATGGGGTTTGGATGTAGTAGTCAGCGGTTCGCAGAAAGCCTTCATGATTCCGCCGGGATTAAGCTTCCTGGCCTTTAATGACCGGGCTTTAAAGGTGCACCAAGCTAGTAATAACCATAAATATTACTGGGATATTAGCTCAGGCCTTAAATACGCGGAAAGGGGACAGAATCCCTACACACCGGCTGTATCGCTTTACTATGGCCTGGAGGAAGCCTTAAAAATGATACAGGAAGAAGGCTTAGAGAATATCCTAATCAGACACCGGAATTACCGGGATATGGTACGGATTGCGGTAAAAGAAATGGGGTTAGGGCTTTTGGCGGCGGATAATATTGCCTCCCCCGCCTTGACTTCGGTAATAGCGCCGCCGGGAATAGGGGGCAACAAGATTAGGCAAAATATGAGAGAGCGCTTCAATATAATACTGGCCGGAGGGCAACAAAAGCTGGATGATGTTATCTTCCGCATAGGGCACCTGGGTTATGTGCGGGAATTAGACCTATTGGCGGTGTTGGCTGCTTTAGAGATAAGCCTGTATAACTGTAATTACCCCCTGGAACTGGGTAAAGGATTAAAGAAAGCCCAGGAACATATAGCCAACGTTTAATCCCCGGAGGAAAATTACTATGCTGATGATGGGTGTTGCAAAAGATCCAGCACGATCCGTGGTTTAAATAAACGAAGGAGAGAATTATTATGGAAAGAAAAAAGGTAATAGTTAGTGAACGTATAGCCGAAGAAGGCATAGAACTACTCAAAAGTGAATTGGAGGTAGACTACCGGGATGGTATCTCCCGCGAAGAACTGCTGGAAATCATCGGAGAGTACGATGCCCTAATTGTCAGGAGCGTCACCCAGGTAGACGAAGAATTGATCAGCCGGGCGAAGAAGCTCAAGATAGTTGGCCGGGCAGGCAATGGCATAGATAATATCGATGTAGATGCCTGCACCCGTTATGGGGTTATAGTTGCTAACACCCCGGATAGCAATACTATTTCCGCCGCCGAGCAAACTATAAGCCTCCTATTATCATCTATCCGCAATACCGCTTGGGCCAGTGAGTATCTCAAAGGGGGTACCTGGGACCGGAAACCCTTCCGGGGGGTGGAGCTTTACGGCAAAACCGTAGGTATAGTAGGCCTGGGAAGGATAGGTTCCATGGTGGCTACCCGACTAAAGGCCTTTAACATGAGGGTCATTGCCTATGACCCCTATATAACCGATGAGCGTTTCACGCGGTTTGGGGCTGAGAAGATGGAAAGCCTAGAAGATTTAGCAAGAGAAGCGGATTTCATCACGGTGCATACCCCGAGAAACGAAGAAACCATGCACATGGTAGATGAGAGAATATTAGAACTGGCCAAAGAAGGGGTAAGAGTGGTCAATTGCGCGCGGGGCGGCATCATCAAGGAAGCAGCCCTCTTGCAGGGATTAGAGGCCCGGAAGGTGGGCAGTGCTGGTTTGGATGTGTTCGAGAAAGAACCGGCAGTGGATAACCCCTTATTCGCCTATAAAAACGTGGTGGTAACCCCCCATTTGGGCGCTGATACCTTTGAAGCCCAGAAACGGGTGGGAGAAAATATTGCCGAGCAGGTTATAAAAGCCCTGAAGGGGGAAATAGTTCCTAACTTGGTGAACCTGCCCGCGATGCTGAAGGACGAGCTAGACTACCTGAAACCCTATATTACCCTGGCGGAAAAGCTGGGCAGCATCTATTACCAGATGGAAAAAGCAGCAGTCAGACGGGTGGAATTGGTCTACAGTGGCCCTATCAGCAGCAACGAGACGGAAATATTGACCGTGGCTTTCCTCAAAGGCCTGCTAGAGCCGGTCATGGGAGACAAGGTCAGTTATGTTAATGCGCGCTTAATGGCAGAAGATAGGGGCATAAAGGTCTTTGATCATAAAGAGGCACGTAGCCCCAAAAGATATAAAAACCTCATCACTGCCAAAATATTCGATCATGATCGTGAATTGGTTTTAGAAGGCACCCTTTCCCGGGCAAGATTTCCGCTTTTGGTGGATATCAACGGCTATGAAACCGAAAGCAACCTGGAAGGTTACATGCTGGTGGTAGAAAACGAGGATAGACCGCGGGTGATCGGCCCTTTCGCCACCGCTTTAGGGGACGAAGGTATAAACATCGCCGGGATGAAAGTGGCGCGCAAGGCCAAAGGTGAAATAGCTATAATGATAATCAATGTGGACAATAAAGTGGAGGAACCGATCCTGCAGAAACTGCAGAAATTAGACGGAATAGTCGGAAAACCGATACTCTTACAATTATAAAGGCGGTTCCTACCATAGCAGCCCCTTATCCCGGGGCAGTATACAACGGAGAAATAGGGGCAAAGATTCCTCGCCAGGCTCGGA
>CAYRCG010000170.1:0-3077 GCA_964422685.1 uncultured Syntrophomonas sp.
TATTAACCCCCATGGTCAGGGACCGCAAACAACGATGAAAAGGGAGTTTGAGGGCACTTGAACGGTAAGAAGTAGCGGGTTTTCACTAATACCCCTCACCCCTTACCCCTCACCATTTGTGTCCCCTATTTTAGTTTAAAGGTATCGGTTACCTTTTTAAGCTCTACAGCCAGCTTATCTAATTCCTGGCTGATATCAACTATGTTGTGTACCGCCGCCAGCTGGTTCTGAGTGATGGCAGTAACTTCTTCCGATGCTGCTGCTGATTCCTCGGTAGCAGCGGATATATTCTCGATTGCTTGGGCTATTTCATCCGATGAAGCTAGAAGCTCTTCGAATGTAGCGGATATATCCTGGATAGCATTGTCGATTTCCGCTGCTCCCCCCTCGATTTCCCGGAAAGAATCCACACTTTCCCCTAAGGATGCACCCTGTTCCCGCACCTGTTTCTCCACCTTGTCTACTTCCGCTACCGCCCGTTCCACTCCTTCTTGCACCTCATTAATAATAGTGGCGATGTTTAAAGTGGCACTGCCGGTTTCCTCCGCTAACTTCCGCACTTCCTCCGCCACCACCGCAAAGCCGCGCCCCGCCTCACCGGCCCGAGCCGCTTCTATTGCAGCATTAAGGGCTAATAGATTGGTCTGGCTGGCTATATTGGTTATTACATTAATTATCTCCCCAATTTCCTGGGTCTTGTTATTCAGTTGCTCGATTACTCCGGCTACATTTACGGTGCTATCGACCGTTAAATCCATTTCATCCTTTTGTCTTAGCATCAGACCTGTAACCCGCGCTACTATGTTTTTGAAGTTGAGGGATTGGCTGGAAATAGCCTCGGTAGTATTCCCCACATTCTGCATAGCCAACATAACCTGTTGCACCAATTCACTGGTCTTCTGGGCATCCTCGGCTTCTGAGGTCGCCGCCCGGGCTACTTCCTCAGCACTGGCACTGACCTGCTCGGAGGCCAACCCGGTTTGTCGGGCGGTATTGAGCAGGGTTTCGGATACACCCGCTAAATGCTTTGAACTTCCTGCCATCTGCTTTATAACAGCATTCAGGCTATCATTCATGTCCCGCAAGGAATTCATCAAAAGCCCTATTTCCGAGCGATTAACACTTTCAATTTCTTGGGTCAGGTCCCTCTGCGACAAGCGCGTAGTAATATCCACCATCCCCAGTATGGGCTTGGTCAGGCGCCCGGCGACAAACCAAACAATGAGGCTTATTAGCAGCAAGGTAACTATCGTTACCAATACCATCTTATTTAGCATAGTATCCAATGGTTGGGTCACCTCGGAAAGAGGAACCGTAACCGCTACAGCCCATCCGGCTAAATTCACCGGGGCATAAGCCATATACTTAGCTTCGCCATCGAATTCATATTCCGCTATCCCTTTTTCCAAAGAGACCATACGCTGAATAACGTCCTTTATCTCCGGCAGATCCTCAGACAGCTTATTGTTCAATATTCGGTTTTTATCCGGGTGGGATACCACTGTTGTTTCCTGATTAATTAGGAAGGCATAGCCGGTTTCACCTATTTTAACTTCCGAAGTGATCTCACTTATCCTTATCTTTTCGGCCTTTATAGTGGCCCCGAGCATTCCTACTACCTGATTCCCTTGGTAAATAGGAACCGCTATAGGCGCTACCAGATTACCGGTAGCCTTAGATAGCGTAGGAGTGTCTATATTGGCCTTGCCTTCCATGGCGAGTTTGAAATAATGCCGTTCATCCAATTTAAAGTCCTGCAGGCCGGTATTTGCAATTGTGGTGCCGTCCGGCCAGACCACGTAGAGGTTATCATGTTCGGAAGACATCAAGCCATTTAGTAAAGCAGGCAAACGTTCGGCATCCATTTTTCGCAGTTCATCCAGCTTGGCTAAGGTAGTCATTTCATTGAATTTACCCTCTATCCAGGTATCTATCCCGCCGCCGGTAGCATCTGCTATCTGGGTACAATTATCCTGTATCTGCTGTAGCAATACATCCTTGCCGCTCCGGTAAGAAACTAAGCTTTGCCCGATAGAGGCCAAAAAAAACACTCCCAATATCCAAACCAGAAAAATGAATTTTAAGCTTCGTGTAAACTTCAAGTTTCCCTACCCTCTTTCTCTAAATATTTTTAAGGATATCTATCTTCCCCCTTATGGTTTGGGTTAATTCGACATAAGCTACAAGAACCCTCTTTTTTTATATAATTTTTCCAATATAGTCCGGGCTAGGTCTATCGTTATTAATTTTTAGGGCTTAGAATAGATATATAAAATGTAATCGCTATTCGTCATTATTTTATCTTTGAGCACGATTTTTGTGAATTGCCAAGAAGTTTTATTTCAAACAGGGACAATGAATTTATTCTACGGGAGGAAATAAATGATAAATAAATCCATTTTTCGCATGTATGATATACGCGGCAAGGTGAATCCGGATTTGCACGAAGCCGCAGTAAAGGCTATAGCCCTGGCCTTCGCTAGCTATGTACGCGGGCAGGGTCGTGACCAGATAATAGTAGGCCGCGATAACCGCTTTTCTTCGCCCTGGATCAGGGATCTGACGATAGAAATGCTCTTATCTTCCGGCCTGGATGTAGTGGATATAGGAGAAGTAATCACCCCCATGTTTTATTTTGCTTCTCATCATCTGGGGATCGATGCCGGGATGATGATAACCGCCAGCCATAACCCCGGGGAGGACAATGGCTTTAAACTCTTGTTAGGCAGCTCTACTATATATGGGGAGGAAATCCTGAAGATAGCGGAATTGGCCGCAGCCGGTGATTTCATGAAGGCGGCAAATAAAGGAAGCCTCAGCTTTTACGATATCAGCCCGGCCTACCGGCGGGATATAACAAGTAGAATAAAACTAGGGGATAAACCGCTAAAAGTAGTGGTGGATTGCGGCAATGGCACCGCCAGTCTTATCGCCCCTTCCCTTTTGCGGGAACTAGGCTGTGAAATAGTAGAGCTTTATTGTGACTCTGACCCTAGTTTTCCTAACCACCACCCTGACCCGGTAAACAGCGAAAACTGCCAGGATTTAATCCGGGTGGTACGGGATGAGAAAGCCGA
>CAYRCG010000171.1:0-3076 GCA_964422685.1 uncultured Syntrophomonas sp.
CGATTAAGTATCCTGTTATTAAGAATCCAAAGTTTTGCGCCTAGTCTGGGGATAAGGGGCTGGCAAAACTGCGATAAGTACATCTAAGGAAGGGGGGAAAGAGAAATGATATTTGGTATGTGGGATAGTACCTTGTTTCATCTTGGTCCCATTCCAGTTGATCATCTAATCGTTACAGAATGGGTAATAATAGCTTTCATCGGAATTATAGCAATGACCGCAACAAAAAACATGCAATTGGTTCCACGGGGACTGCAAAATGCCTTCGAATATATAATAATGTGGACTTATGATTTTTTTACTCAATTAATGGATAAAGAGAGCGTCGCTAGAAAATGGGCGCCATTACTTACGTCGTTCTTCCTATTCATTTTATTGAGTAACTACAGCGGACTCATTCCCGGGGCAGCCCGCATTGAAGGCTTTCAGCCTCCCACCAGCAACTGGAATGTTACCATGACTTTAGCGTTAATTACATTCTTCTCGGTTCACATCGCCGGATTCTCCGAGCACGGCGGAGGGTATTTCGGTCACTTTGTAAGCCCAAGCTGGGCTATGCTACCTTTAAACCTAATTGAAGAGGTGGCCCATCCGTTATCCCTTACCGTCCGTCTATTCGGTAACATATTCGGCGAAGAAATGGTTATAGCTTATCTACTATTCATGGCACCGTTCGTTATACCATCCTTGATTATGGCCTTAAGCCTATTACTAGGTGCTATCCAAGCCATAGTATTTACGATACTATCGGCTAGCTATATAGCGGCTGCTGCTGGAGAAGGTCATTAAAATTAAAAATATAGCTCAACGAACAATATGACTGAGCAATGAAAGGAGGGAAAGAAATGGCATTTTTAGGCGCTGGTATTGCTGTATCGATCGCCGGTATCGGTGGCGGTATAGGAATGGGCCTTGCTGGGGGTAAAGCTTTTGAAGCAATTGCCCGGCAGCCTGAAGTCGGAGGAGATGTAAGAACCCTTCTCTTCATAGTCTTGGCTTTTATTGAAACCCTGACTATTTATGGTCTGCTCATAGCTTTCATGCTTATGGGTAAAGGCTAAATTGTGGAGTAAAACGCTAATTGATTTTCGGGGCGATAAGGGCTTAAAAGTATAAAACTGGGAATCCCCTATCGCCCCAAACTATTTCGCTCAGAGATTGGAGGTAGCACATCCGTGAGAAGGAACAGGAGATTCTATGTATCGGTCCTCCTCGTAACCATGGTTATGATATTGGGATTTGCCGCCTTCTGTATGGCATCAGGTGGAGCCAATGTGCCGGTACCTCAACCGGAAGGTTCGACACCTGCGTTCGGGAACCTTTATGCGATAGGTTGGTCAGCAGTAAACTTCCTGATCCTGCTGGCTCTTATGTATAAGTTTGCCTATGGCCCTATCAACAATATGTTGGAACAGCGGACCAATGCCATTGAAGGTTCTTTGAAACATGCAGAAGAAGTTAAATTAGAAGTAGAACAAATGAAAAAGGAAACAGCTAATAATTTGGCAGAATCCCGTAAAGAAGCCCAGGAAATCGTTGCCCGGGCGAGCAAAGCAGCAGAAGAGTCCAAAAACGAAATCATAGCCAAGGCTAAGGAAGAGTCCACTTTGATTAAGAATAAAGCCACGGCAGAGATTCAGGCTGCCGCCGAGCAGGCAAAACTGGAACTCAAAGATTCAGCCGTTTCCCTAGCTATACTAGCTGCGGAGAAGGTTCTGAACCGTGCTATTAATGATGACGACCATAAGAACTTGGTTAAACAATTTGTTAACGAGGCGGGCGATCTATTATGCTAAATAAAAGCGTCGCCAGGCGCTATGCTGAAGCATTTTTTAGTATTGCTCGGGAAACAGGAAAAGTGGATGAACTTCAGCAGGAGCTAGAAACTCTAGTTAGCGTTATCGAAACCACCGAGAATTTGCCAGAATATTTTGCCCATCTTTTAATACCGGCCAAGGATAAAAAAGATGTAGCAAATAAAATTTTCGCCGGTCAGGTTTCCCAGATTACTTTGAACTTCTTAAATATGATTATTGATAAACGCCGGGAGACCTATATAGGGGCAATCACCGAGGAATATCGGGATATGGCTGATGAACTAAGGAACATTACCAAAGCCGAGTTGACTGCAGCTGTTTCGGTTTCAGAAGCGGACATGAAGAATCTAGAACAGAACCTCTCGGTCAAAACCGGGAAGACAGTCCAGCTCAGTTTAAAGGTTGATCCGGCACTGATAGGTGGCTTGAAAATACGAATAGGTGACCAGATCGTGGATGCCACCGTTGCCAAGAAACTCGAAATGTTAAAAGAACAACTAAAACAAGCAAAGATAAGTTAATGCGATAGGGGTGAGCACATAAATGAGTATTAGACCGGAAGAGATTAGCGCGATATTAAAAGAACAAATAGAGCGCTACCAATCCGAGGTCGAGGTCAGCAATGTTGGCTCAGTCATATATGTTGGTGACGGTATTGCCCGCGTATACGGACTGCAAGGAGCCATGGCTGGTGAATTGCTGGAGTTCACTGGAGGAACCTTCGGAATGGTTCTAAACCTGGAAGAAGACAATGTTGGTGCCGTTCTCTTGGGAGACTATAATCATATTAAAGAAGGCGATGTCGTAAAAGCCACCGGAAGAATCATGGAAGTGCCGGCTGGTGCTGCTTTGTTGGGCCGGGTAGTTAATGCCTTGGGGCAACCTATAGATGGAAAAGGACCCATTAACACCACCGCATTCCGCCCACTGGAAAAAGTGGCTCATGGTGTTGTTAGCCGTCAACCGGTTACTACACCAATGCAGACCGGACTCAAGGCCATTGACTCCATGGTTCCCATCGGCAGAGGTCAGCGTGAACTTATCATTGGTGACCGCCAGATCGGGAAAACGGCCATTGCCCTTGATAGCATAATTAATCAGAGAGATAAGAAAGACCTTATCTGTATTTATGTAGCTATAGGCCAAAAGCTAGCCTCAATAGCTGGTATTGCCGCTAAGTTAGAAGAAATGGGCGCCTTGGACTATACCATTATTGTTGCTGCTACTGCATCAGAGCCTGCGCCTTTGCTTTATATGGC
>CAYRCG010000172.1:0-3047 GCA_964422685.1 uncultured Syntrophomonas sp.
GCTAATAAACCGGTTTTTTGCTGATAGCGGCTACAATATCCCTGTATCTTACTAATTCCTCCGGGCTGGGGGCAGTTATGTCACTAAGCTCATAGTTTAATCCCAGTAAGTCCCACTTATGTTTTCCCAGAGCATGGTAAGGCAAAAGTTCGATGCGTTCCACCCTTTCCAGTCCGCCGGCGAAGGCCGCCATTTTTTCCAGCTCTTCCCTAGCGTCCGTCCAACCGGGGATTATCACATAGCGAATCCAGATAGGGGCATGGAGTGAATTGGCTAATTTGAGGTTCTCAAGGTTGAGGTGATTATCCATTCCGGTCAGGCAACGGCTTTTTTCTCCATCGATCTGTTTGATATCCGCCAAAAGTAGGTCTGTCAGCGGCAAAACTTTTAATAATACCTGGGGTTTGATATAAAGGGAGCTGTCGATGGCAGTAGAAATACCCTCTTCTCGGCAAAGGGAAAAGACCGCCTTGACAAAATCATCCTGCAGCAAAGGCTCGCCGCCGGAAAAGGTAAGCCCTCCCCCGGATGCGGCAAAATAGGCTTTGCTTTTACTTACGATGCCCATTAATTCTTCCGGGGTATATTCCTGGGCATTGGGGCTCTGTAAATGCCAGGTGTCAGGGTTATGGCAGTACTTGCACCGCAAGTGGCAGCCCTGCATAAAAACCACGGTTCTAATCCCCGGTCCATCCAGGGTACTGAAAGTATCGATGGAGTGAATCCTGCCTATCATGGTAAGCATCCAACCTTTAGCTTATATTCGTCGATAAAAAGTGCGCATGATTATTTCTTCTTGTTGTTCTCGATTTAGCTTGGTAAAATGCACCGCATAGCCGGAAACACGAATAGTCAGGTCCGGGTATTTCTCCGGATGTTCCATAGCTTCCTTCAATGTTTCAACATTGAGTACATTTACGTTCATGTGGTGGGCCCCCTGCACAAAGTAGCCTTCCAGCAGAGCTATGAGATTATTTGTGCGCTCCTTATCGCTTTTGCCCAAGGCTTCAGGCACGGTGGAGAAAGTAAAGGAAATTCCGTCCCGGGCATCTACATAGGGTAATTTTGCTACGGAGTTACAAGCGGCTATTGCCCCCTTTTCTTCCCGGCCGTGCAAGGGGTTAGCACCCGGAGCCAAAGGTTCTCCTACCTTTCTCCCGTCCGGGGTTGTTCCGGTATGTTTGCCATACATAACATTTGAAGTAATAGTCAGTATAGATAAAGTATGCTGAGCATTTCTATAGGCGGGGTGACGTTTAAGCTCTCGTGAGAAGTTGTGAATTATTCCCCTGGCCAAAAGGTCAACTCTATCATCATCATTGCCAAACTTGGGGAACCCCCCTTCTATGGCAAAATCTTGAATCAACCCTCTTTCGTCCTTTATGGGCCTAACCTTAGCGTACTTTATTGCGCTCAGGGAATCCGCTACAACCGATAAACCGGCTATGCCAAAGGCCATAAAGTGTTTTATATCAGTATCATGCAAAGCCATTTGCAGGTATTCGTAAGCATATTTATCGTGCATATAATGAATCAGATTCATGGTATTTACATAGAGCTCAGCCAGCCATTCCATTTGTAACCCGAATCTGCGCATAACCTCATCAAAGTCCAGTTCATTCCCCTTATATACCGGCATTTTAACCCCCAACTGCTGCCCGCTCATCTCGTCCCGGCCTCCATTTATTGAATATAGCAATAGCTTGGCCAGGTTGCAGCGGGCCCCAAATAGTTGAGATTCTTTCCCTAAGCGCATAGCCGATACACAGCAAGCAATACCATAGTCATCCCCATAGTACTCCCGCATCAAATCATCATTCTCATACTGCAGGGCCGAAGTAGAAATAGATAACCTAGCACAGAACTCCAAAAACTTACGGGGAAGATTGCGCGACCATAAAATAGTCATGTTGGGCTCGGGTGCCGCCCCCAGGTTTCTTAACGTCTGTAGGAAACGGAAGGTAGTTTTGCTGACTAGATGCCTCCCATCCGAACCGGTGCCGCCCAGTGATTCTGTTACCCAATTGGGATCACCGGCAAATATTTCACTGTACTCCGGGGTACGCAGGTGTCGAACTAGGCGCAATTTTATTACCAATTGGTCAATCAATTCCTGAGCCTCGGCTTCGGTAATCCTAGCTGTAAGCAGGTCCCTTTCAAAATAAATATCTAAAAAGCTGGAAACTCTCCCCAGGCTCATAGCCGCCCCGTTTTGCTCCTTAACTGCCGCCAAATAGGCAAAGTAAAGATGCTGCACTGCTTCTGCCGCAGTGCCCGCTGGCTGGGAAATATCATAGCCATAAGCTTTAGCCATTCGTTTCAGCTCATCTAAGGATTTAATCTGCGCATTTATGTTTTCCCGAAGCTGTATAATTTCAGGGCTCATTCTAGGGTTAAGCCCCTCCCGATCTCCTTCTTTGGCCTTTATGAGGAAGTCCACCCCATAAAGGCTAACCCGACGGTAATCCCCGATTATCCGGCCACGCCCGTAAGAATCCGGTAAGCCGGTTATTATACCTAGCTTACGCGCCAGCCGCATTTCCGGGGTATAGGCAGCGAAGACTCCATCATTATGGGTTGGGCGATGCTTTTCAAAAAACTCCACCAGGCTTTTATCCGGCTCGTAACCGTAAGCCCGGCAAGCGTTGAGGGTAGTTTTTAAACCGCCATAAATGTTGATAGCTCGCTTTAACGGCTCGTCCGTCTGCAACCCTATAATCTTTTCCAATTCCTTATCAATATAACCCGGAGGGTGGCTGCAAATACTTATGGGGGTATCCGCATCTACCCGCAAAACCCCTTTAGCTTTCCTTTCCTCTTCTAATAAGGTTTGGCATTTCTCCCAAAGCCGGGAGGTCCTTTCCCCCGGGCCGGTCAAAAACTCACTATCGCCATCGTAGGAGTTATGGTTCTTTTGGATAAAATCCCTTATATCTATCTCATGCACCCAACGCCCCGGCTTAAAACCACTCCAAGCAGCCTGCAATATATCCACCTCCAAGGATTAGCTTAGGTTTATTATTTGATACTTCTCCGCTTTTTAAACT
>CAYRCG010000173.1:0-3043 GCA_964422685.1 uncultured Syntrophomonas sp.
GATAGGGGGAGCCCTGCGCAAATTGCCTAATTTTATAAGGGTGGAGGGGCATACTGATAACCGACCTATAAAAACGGCTAAATTCCCTTCGAATTGGGAATTATCTGTTTTACGAGCCTCTAATGTAGTACATGTTTTGCATGAGAATGCCGGTATTCCGGCAGATCGCCTATCGATAATCGGTTATGGGGAACATCGCCCTCTGGTAGCTAATGATAATGACGAGGGTCGGGCTATGAACCGTCGGGTAGATATAGTAATATTGAAAAAGAAATATGATTATTTTGAGCCGGTACCTAGCACTGAACAAAACGATATTATGCAGGAATAACTGAGCTGACGTTCCTATCTACGAATAATGACCTAAGATTGATTCCGCACCCATGCCATTATGGGCTTATGGGCGTAGCCCATGTCATTGCTATGAAAGGGGTTTTTAGACGCAGATTTACGCTGACCCTTCGGGTGCTGAAGGACGCTGATAATATCTCAACCATTAAACAGCTAATGCCCTAACCCTTTTCGTTTACCGTGGTGCACATAGTGCGTGAAAATTCCGGGCATGGCGGGGGATCTTCCCCCCCTTGTTCTACCGCGAATCGTGACCCCCATCAAGGACCGAGGGGAATTAATACCAATATCTAGGAGGGAAAAAATTGCTGATTGAACCCAGGGAAACCTGCAGGGAGATAATTAATCAATTATCCGAGATGAGGGTCTCCCTTTGACCTAGACAACTGTGAGAAAAAGATAGAATCCTTGCAGAAGAAAACCTTGCAAGAGAATTTTTGGAGTGATCGTAAAGAGGCCCAAGAAACCTTAAAACAGATCAGTAGTCTCCGGGAAAGCCTCAATCTTCATAAAGAATTGTTAGAAACAGCCCAATATCTAAATGATATTTTAGAGATGGCCGAAGAGGAAAACGATGATTCGCTTTGGCAGGATAGTGTACGGGAACTTTCACTTTTACAGAAGAAGTTCCGGGAATTTGAACTGCTAATCCTATTCTCTGGTTCCCATGATTATAGCAATGCCATTGTTTCTCTTCATGCCGGAGCCGGGGGGACCGAGGCACAGGATTGGGTTGAGATATTATTTCGTATGTATAGCCGTTGGGCAGAAAACAATAACTATAATATAGAAATATTAGATTTTCTCAGTGGTGATGAAGCGGGTATAAAAAGCATTACCTTTTTAACTAAGGGACCCTATGCCTTTGGCAAGCTAAAATGTGAAGAAGGGGTACATCGCCTCATTCGTATTTCCCCGTTCGATTCTTCCGGTCGCCGCCATACATCATTTGCCTCCCTATCGGTATTGCCTGAAATAAATGAGGATATAGAGGTGTCAATAAATCCGGAAGATTTGCGCCTCGATACTTATCGTTCCAGTGGGGCCGGGGGGCAACATATAAATAAAACTGATTCAGCGGTCCGTTTAACTCATTTGCCGACCGGGGTGGTAGTGCAATGCCAAAACGAACGCTCTCAGCATGCTAATCGGCTGGCTGCTATGAAAATATTGCAAGCTAGACTATATGCCCTGAAACAGAAGGAAGCGCAGGATAAGTTGCAAAGCATCAAGGGAGACTATAAAGAGATCGCTTGGGGCAGCCAAATCCGGACCTATACCTTAAACCCCTTCAGCTTGATTAAAGATCACCGGACTAACATGGAGATAGGCAATGTGCAGGCAGTCTTGGACGGGGATTTAGATGAATTGATTTTTACTTGCCTGCATTGGAAAAGCAAAATGCCCTAGCAAAGAATTACGTGGGCAGGCCCGGAATGACCGCACTGTGTTTAAAACGCCTGGCGTTTCTATCATTGCGGGGAGCGTAGCGACGTGGCAATCTTCCTCAGGCGTGAGGCGTGCCCTGTTTAATGGCTGGGATATTATCAGCGTCCGTCAGTGCCTGAAGGATCAGCGTAAATCTGCGTCTAAAAACCTCTTTCATAGCAATGACATTTAGGTAAGCCCTGATGTAACCATAGGTTGTCTTATCTAATTGCTGCAGATATATTATGCAAGGGAGATTGGAAAGTGAGAAGGATTGGTGAAGAAGAACTAGCGCTTACCGGCGAAAAAGCAAAAGCTATCCGGCGGGACATTATAAAGATGCTGGGTGAGGCCGGTTCCGGGCATACCGGGGGCTCCTTATCAGCCGCCGATATAGTTGCCTGCTTATATTTTTGGGAAATGCAGCTCGACCCCGCAAGACCTGAATGGCCCGGGCGGGACCGCTTCGTACTCAGTAAGGGTCATGCTGCCCCGGTTCTATATGCGGCCTTAGCGGAGAAGGGATTCTTCCCCCGGGAGCATCTGGACACATTGCGCAAATTTGGAAGCCCCCTGCAAGGACATCCGGATATGACAAAACTGGCGGGAGTGGAAGCCTGTACCGGCTCACTCGGACAGGGTATTTCCTGGGCGGTGGGGATGGCCCTGGCAGGCAGAATTGATAAAAGGGACTATCGGGTTTATACACTCTTAGGTGACGGGGAGTTGGAGGAAGGTATGGTGTGGGAGGCCGCTATGGCCGCTGCCCATTACCGTTTGGACAACCTGTTGGCCCTGGTAGATTATAATGGTTTGCAAATAGATGGCAGAATTACTGAGGTCATGTCCCCGGAACCTATAGCGGATAAATTCACCGCCTTTGGTTGGCACACCCTGGAGATAGACGGACACGATCACCGGCAGATTATGGAGGCTTTAGAAAGGGCCCGTTCTTTCGGAGGTAAGCCTACGGTTATTGTTGCCCGTACCATTAAGGGCAAAGGTTGCTCCTTTATGGAGGACCGAGCAGAGTGGCACGGTACTGCTCCCAACCGGGAGGAAACGGAAAGGGCTTTGGCGGAACTAGCCTGAGACTGCAAATAGGGTTGAAAGTACTGGTAATAAGTGGTCTTTGACGCAGATTTTTGGGGGTTTGTGTCATTGCGAGGAGCGCAGCGACGTGGCAATCTTCCCCTAGGGTAATATGCTTTGTGGGGGGAAGATTCCTCGCCAGGCTCGGAATGACACTAGGAGGCTATTTTCA
>CAYRCG010000174.1:0-1877 GCA_964422685.1 uncultured Syntrophomonas sp.
TCTTCACCGGTGCTAAGTATTACTTTTTCCCCGGCGGTTATGTCCATTATATGGTGAAATAGGTGTCCCGCTATCTGGGGATCCAACTGCCCATAACTGTTTTTGATTATATCCGCTGCCTGAAGCAGGGGCATACGAGAACGGTAGGCCCTATCTGAAGTTAGGGCATCGAAAACATCTGCCACCGCGATAATGCGAGCATAAAGGTTAATTCTATTTCCTTTTATCCCCAAAGGATAACCCTTTCCATCCTGGCATTCATGATGTTGCAGAACTGCCAGAGCGATATCCTGATCCTCTAGCCGTATATCTTTCACTATCTGGTAACCATAGGAGGGATGTTTTTTGATTTTTTCGCATTCAAATTCGTTTAATCTCCCCGGTTTGTTGATGATTTCCAACGGTATCCGGCATTTGCCGATATCGTGCAGCATTCCTGCTATGCCGAGATTTCTAAGCGTACTATCATTCAGGTGCATGGCTTGCCCTATTTTTATAGATAAAACACCTACTGATACCGAATGATGAAGGGTGTATTCATCCCTATCTCCCAAGTTCTGGAGATATTTTATGATGTTGTGGGTGCTGATAACATCCTTATGTATAATATCAATGCTCTCTTCTACCTCATCGGGTTTAATCAAATGACCTGCCGCAACCCTTTCCATCATCTTCCGCATATTTTGCGCCGCAACCTCAAATACCCTAGAAAGCCGTTTTTCTACCGAAGATTTAGGATCAGGGTTTATAACGGAAAGCTTATCTATATCTGCCCCGTCTTCGAGGATATAGATATACTCGTATCCTCGCTGCCGAAGTCGTAGCAAATGCGATTCCTGAAGCATTACCCCTTTACGTATTAGCAATTGGCCATTATCGGCATATATGTCTTGTGCCAACTCCCTCCCTATCGGCAAATTAGACAATTCGCTTCTGACAAACATAACGATAACCTCCCCTTTCATAAGGTCAGGTCAAATCTTCCGGGCTATCACCGGGTTTTTCGCCGGGTAAGAATCTTGGAAAACATAAGTTGGCACTTTCTACCGATCAATTTATGAAATTATTAATAATATTGTCAATTAATTTTTGGAATCCGAAAAAGAATATTAGCAACAAAAATACACAAACTTATTATGTCTAAACTATAAAACAGAAAGGAGTATTTAGCAATGAACCTTAATCACCAAGAACTGCAAAATCTTCGCCATTTAATCGGTTCTCACCAGGTGACGGAAAGAAAGCTTAATTTCTATGCGGAAGAATCCCAGGATCCCCAATGCAAGCAAATGTTTTCTCAGTCAGCGAAATCATGTTCACAAACCATTCAAAAATTGATGTCATTCTTAGGATAAGGAGGTAAATAATGAATAAGCATATTCGCGATAAAGAAATGGTAAATGATATCCTTTCCATGACAAAAAGCGGCTTAGCTTCTTATGCTCATTGCATATCAGAAACCGCAAACCAGCAGCTACGCCAAACTCTGCAACAGATTAGAAATTCCGATGAACAGTTTCAGTATCAACTTTTCCAAATGGCGGAACAAAAAGGTTACTATTCTCCGGCGGCTCAGGTGGATACCCAGGATATTCAACAGGTAAAATCTCAATTGAGTAGCTAACTACTACAGCTAGCTAAATGCAAAAGGAGCCCTGAAGGGCTCCTTTTGTGACTATTCCTAACCTAAATTATTGGTCTTATCTAGCTCCGTGACCGGCCATCACCTTCCTATTAGGGAAACGCGCGTTACGATTCTTATTCTTTTGCACCCTGCGATACTTTTCAAAGGCCTCATATACTTCGTGAATATAATCCATAGGCACCTCGACAAAGGTGGAATTGCGGTTTATCTCAATATCCCCTACCCGCTGAGG
>CAYRCG010000174.1:1977-3041 GCA_964422685.1 uncultured Syntrophomonas sp.
CGGTGAATATAGGAATCCGGTTCCTCGGGTATATCAAAATTGAAAACATGGCTGACCAAATCTATATCCAGCCCCCGAGCGGCCAGATCGGTAGCTGCAAGAATCTTGGTATTACCCTGGCGAAAACCATGCATAACATGGTCTCTTTCCCTTTGCGACATATCGCCGTGCAAGGCATCAGCGTTGTAGCCCCGGGAATTTAAAACTCTAGCTAAACCATCGGCATTTCTTTTAGTGCGGCAGAATATAAGGCTTACCGATGGTTGCAAAGTGTCAATGACGCGGCACAATGTTTCCATTTTGCGCCGGGGGTTCACCCGGTAATAATACTGATCTATTTCCGGGACCGTGCGTTCGGGAGACTCGATAAGTACGAGCTCCGGTTTTTTCATGAACCTAGTTCCGAGTTCGCGCACTTCATCGGGTAAGGTAGCCGAGAATAGAAAGGTTTGCCTCTCCGAGGGGCATTGGCCCAGTATCTTCTGAATATCCGGCAAAAACCCCATATCCAGCATTTCATCAGCCTCGTCCACCACCACATATCTCAAAGGATCTAGGGACAGAGTTCCTCGGTTCATGTGATCCATCAAGCGCCCCGGAGTGCCTACAACGATTTCCGGTCTTCGCTGCAGGGAGCGTAGCTGTATCTCGATAGATTGTCCCCCGTAAACCGCCAAAGCCTGTATGCGCATACGACGGCTCAAAGAGGATATCTCCTGGGCTACCTGAACCGCTAATTCTCGGGTGGGACAAAGCACTAAGGCTTGCAATCCCGCCCCTTTATTCACCTGGTTTAATATCGGAATAGCAAATGAAGCAGTTTTACCTGTACCGGTCTGCGCTTGCCCCATAAGATCCGCTCCCGCCATGGCAATGGGGATACTTTTAACTTGAATAGGGGTTGGTTTTTCGAAACCTTTTTCATCGATCATTTGTAAAAGACCGGTTTTCAACCCCATGGTATGGAAATCTTCAAAACTCAAACATCTTCCTCCTTAATTCTGAGCAGGTTTATACGACTTTAACTATAGCATACTTTCGCTGTAAGTTCTAGGAAATCATAT
>CAYRCG010000175.1:0-3005 GCA_964422685.1 uncultured Syntrophomonas sp.
GTCTAACGCCCCTGTCATTGCGAGGAGCGAAGCGACGTGGCAATCTTCCCCTAGGATGATAAGCTTTGCGGGGGTAAAGATTCCTCGCAAGCTCGGAATGACGCGGGGCGGCGCGATAACGATGAAAAGGGAGTTTGAGGGCTCTTGGACGGTAAGGAATAGCGGGTAATTACCAATACCCCTCACCCCTTACCCCTCACCCCTTACCTTATAACGGAGGGATATATTGAGTAGTCTGAAGGTAAGCCGTCAAGATAAAAACCAGATGCGAAAACAATTAGAGGAGATCCTGTCTATACGAAAGGCTTTAGACCAGAAAATCAATGATTATCGACAAGAAAGTATTATCGAGGAATACCGGGAATTTTGGCAGGATATGGAGAAGAATAACAAGGAAGACATCCAGAAGCTATCCCATTTTATGGTGCGTAAATGCAACCGCTGAATCTAGTTTTGCCGGGGCAGTTGCTCCGTAACTGATAGCTCGCTGATAGATGTTAGTTAGCCAATATGAATTAGCAGGATAGCCGCAAGGAGTGTCTTTATTGAAAAAACTTGGTCTAGCCTTGGGGGGCGGTGGGCTAAAAGGCTTAGCCCATATCGGAGTATTACAGGTCCTAGAGGAAAACAATATAAATATTTCCGCTATATCGGGAAGTAGTGCCGGAAGCATCATCGCCGCCCTTTATGCTAGCGGTATCACGCCCTGGAGGATGCAGGAACTCGTAATGCAGCTCCAGGTTCGGGACTATATAGATTATGATTTCGCCGCTTTAATAAAATTTTTTTGGGACCTAGTAATCCCCGGTACCAAAGCTAACCTGGAAGGCCTGATAAAAGGAGATAAGTTAGAAAAACTGCTTTATAAATGGACCCTAGGGAAGACGCTGGCGGATTGCCGGATTCCTCTAGCCATTATCTCCTGCGATATCGATTCCGGCCGGGAAATAATATTTACCAATCAAGATATCGAAACTGCCGGCGCCCAGGTAATGGTAAAAGAAGCCCTTTTAAGCGAGGCCGTGCGCGCCAGCACTTCTATCCCCGCCACCTTTGTTCCTTTGGAATTCAGGGGAATGCAGATGGTCGATGGCGGGATAAAAGAAATGGTTCCGATCGAAGTACAAAAGATTATGGGGCTGGAATATATTCTATCCGTCAATCTAGGTAGAGAAAGCTATTATAAGAAAGTAAGTGGTATAACTCAAATAGTTTCCCGCAGTATAAATATCATGGGCTATGAGACCTCCGCCACCGCCGAGAGCCTTTTTGCCGATGTGGTTATCCACCCTCGGATTAAAGCCGCCCGCCTGGATGATATCGAACAGGCGGACAGAATTATAAGGGCGGGCCGGCGCGCTGCCAAGGCTAAAATAGATGAGATTAAAAGGGGCTTAGAAGAGTAACCGAAGTAACAGAAGCAATGCTATTTACATATAATATTCCACACAGTAAGTATTTAGCCTAATTGCGGTTAAGGGCGGGGAGGAGGTTAAAATGGCAACGGATAAATTTGAACATGCCACCTTCTACCTGACACAAAATCAGGTGGACCATATAAAAGAACTGGCTAAAAAGAACCAGATTTCGCGCAGTGCCTTGGTTAGGATGATAATACGCGAATACTTGGCCAGACAGGAAGGGAATAAAAGCGAATAGCTAAAAGCGAATAGAAGAATCCGAAGAAGGCTGCCGGCTCATACCGGCGGCCTTTCGGTATATTGGGAACCTGTTCTATTTATGGACGATTTCCGCTGCAACGGGTTTTTCCCCTGGCTTGGAAGGGAAC
Source organism: uncultured Syntrophomonas sp. (assembly GCA_964422685.1). Taxonomy (GTDB): domain Bacteria; phylum Bacillota; class Syntrophomonadia; order Syntrophomonadales; family Syntrophomonadaceae; genus Syntrophomonas. Next base: position 1,790 of record CAYRCG010000175.1, read on the forward strand.
AGCTCCTCATCCGGCAATAAGTCCTGCGGTGGAATCCATAGGCTTCTTCGGCTTATCTCGCTATGTAAAAAGGGGTAAGGGGTGATTAATAAAATTCTTAGTAATGATTTAATAAAGGCGCAGGGATTTTCAGCATTCTTCTTTTTCTTAACTGCAATTAACGGGTTTAAAAAACAAAAGTTTGGGAAAGACTTTTATTGAGAAAGGAGAGTGTTTTATATGCCTAAAAGAGTTTATGGAATTATAGTGCTGGCAACCATAATCTTTCTGGGAATGAGCCTTTATCTGGACGGAAAACCTTTAAATAAAAGCGTTCTGCGGTTGCATGTAATAGCCAACAGTGATAGTATAGCCGATCAAGCCCTTAAATTACAGGTGAAAGACGCTGTGGTAGAAATGATGAAAAAAGAATTCACCGGAATAGATGATATGGAAGAAGCACGCCAGACGGCGTTAATGGATATACCTGATATTAAAAGAACCGTTGAAGCGGTAATAAAAGATAATGGCTATGATTATCCCGTACAGGTAGCATTAGGCGAATATCAATTTCCCACGAAATCATATGGCAATCTAGTCTTGCCCTCGGGGGATTACCAGGCGGTCCGTGTCACTTTGGGCGCTGGTGGAGGGAAAAACTGGTGGTGCGTGCTTTTCCCGCCCCTCTGTATGGTTTCCACCTCGGACCAAGGCTTAAGTTTGCGTAGTCCGGAAGAAGCTAAAGTCAGTATCAAATGTCTGGAACTAATCCCTAAAGGGGCAAAATTTCGCACATCCAACAATTAAAAATACCCTTTCCCCCAGGGAACGGAATATTTCCGTTCCCTTTTGTTTTTGCAGTATAATTAATACGCAGGGCTTAGGCGATACAAATATGCACACTAATGTATATTTATTGCTTTTTGCAGTGACCCTAGATTTATGTTAGACTGCTTATAAACGCGATGGTAGAAAAAGGTAAGCGCTTTTATGTTAACATTCATGCTGAGCGGGTTCAGCGCAAATAACGATGAAAATAGCGGGGTAACAATGTTGATTTTTTGACGCAGATATTCGCAGATTAACTATGATTTTCGCAGATATTTTAGGGGTTTATGTCATTGCGAGAAGCGTAGCGACGTGTCAATCTTCCCCTGGGCGTGAGGCGTGAGGCGAGGTGTATGAGCGGCTTGGAATGTCTAACGCCCCTGTCATTGCGAGGAGCGCAGCGACGTGG
>CAYRCG010000176.1:0-2966 GCA_964422685.1 uncultured Syntrophomonas sp.
GTTATAACCTGTTCGTCATTATAGCCCATCTTCTCCAGGGATTTAAGGGCGAACTTTATCATTATCGGGGGACCGCAGATTACGGCCACTTTGCCTTCCGGGGCCGGGTTCAATTCTTCCAGGTAGGAAGGAATTAAGCCGACATGACCATCCCAGCCTTCTTCTTCCCGATCCAGGGTAGTATAGACTTCGGTATCCTTCTCCTGAGGCCAAAGCTCAAAAAGTTCATCTTTGAAGCATAGATCGGCATAACTTCTGGCTCCGTACAAAACCTGGATTTTGCCATAATCAGAGCGGTGTTTGAGGCAATACTTTATAAAAGAGCGCACAGGAGCTAAACCGATACCCCCGGCGATAAATAGCATATCCTTGCCTCGGCATTCCTCGACCGGAAAGCCGTTGCCGTAGGGCCCCCGCACCCCTATTTTGTTGCCTACCGACATCCTATGGAGTTCATCGGTCATCAACCCTACCCTTCTTATAGCAAACTGCAGATGCTCCTTTTCTTCCTGCCAAGAAACAGAGAACATCCCTTCTCCTAGCGGCAAATAAGAAACCATAGCTAGCTGCCCGGGCATTACATCGAAAGGCACCCCATTTTCACTTCGGACATGAAAGGTTTTTACATCCGGAGTTTCGTCAATTATTTTTACTATTTCTACGATCTGGGGAACCAGAGGGTTCTCACAATTGCAATTATGCACTCCAGTCCGCCTCCTTTGCCGCTGTGATAATCTTAGTGATATCGATTCCGGCGGGACAGGCTATTATGCAGCGGCCGCAACCGGTACAAAGAGGCATACCATAGCGCTCCTCAAAGAACTGCAGTTTATGCAGGAAGCGGTTGCGGAATCTCGCTGCCTCCGCCGCCCGGGGATTATGTCCCCCGGCCATCATGGTGTATTCGTTATACATGCAGGAATCCCAGCAGCGGAAACGGTAACCACTTTCACCATGATCCTTAACCTGGATGTCAAAACAATAGCAGCTAGGGCAGAGATAAGTGCATATACCGCAGGTCTGGCAGGTAGCGGAAAGCTCTTCCCAAAGGGGGGAGGAAAAGAACTGACTGAATTTCTCTGCTACTCCCTCCATATCCACTTGCCGTTTAAATGGTTGGCTCTGGGGCAAGGGAAGCTCCTTATCCTCCAGAAATTCCGCTATTTGCCGGCTTAATTCCTCACCAGCCGCTGTCCTAGTTTCCCAGACGAAATAATTTTCATTAGCATCACGGATGATGGCGTCAGCCCCGGCCGGTTCCAAAGGGTCTACCCCCATGGAACTGCAGAAGCAGTTGGCTCCGGGCTTATAGCAGGCATTAGCCACTATAGTGGTGTTGTCCCGCCGGGCTTTATAGAATTCATCCACGAAACCCCGGGTCAGGAAAACCTCATCAAGACAGTTTACCGCCTGCAGATCACAGGCCCTGATACCAAATATAACCCGAGCCTGCTTTTCCTCAAAAACTTCATTTATAGCTACCCCGCCTTCTTCCCGCCGGAAACTATACATCTTTTCCGTCTGGGGCAGAAGGATATGCTTAGGAGCCAGATAGACATTCAAAAGATCCAAAGCCAGTTGGTCATTCTCCCGGTCTGATTCCTTCCAGGAATAAAAACCGCTTTGCTCCTTTTTTTGCAGGGGAACATAGAGTTCCGACTGTTGCGCCAATTTATCGAAAAGCGCGGGTAATTTGTTCTTATTTAAAACCTTCACTCCACACACCCCCTAAATAAAGTCATCAGGGTCATTTTCCTGATAGACGCTCAAGGGCGGTTTAGCCCCTTCTATATATTGCATTCCGGCCTCATAAGGGCCGAAGAAGTTATCGACATCTTTTATGAGCTTCTGGTTGATGAGCATCAAGGGAATATTCACCGGGCAAACCCGCTCACATTCGCCGCATTCTATGCACCGCCCTGCCATGTGCAGGGAGCGGATTAGATGATACATCATATTATCGCTTACACTGGTTTCGCGCCCGACCCATTGCGGTTTAGTTTCATCAAATATACAGGTGCGGCAATTGCAGGCCACACAAACCTGGCGGCAAGCATAGCAGCGTATGCAACGTGATAGGGTATCTTCAAAAAATTGATAGCGTTCGTCCGGCGTCAATTGTTCAAATTCCTGCACCCGGGCAAAGCGCTCTCCCTTCAGTGGCGGTGCCTGTTCCTCTCCCAATCTTTCATCATAGATTACCGGATTAGGTTGGATACAATTCTCGCATTTAGCTGCCAAAGGGGTTTCTTCCGGATTCCGGTTTAAACCGGAGTGGTCCCGCATAGCTTGCAGGGGATCCTTCATCCCCGGGCAGCACACTCCCACAATATATAAGCGCTCGCGCTCTATCTGCCCATCTTCCAAAAGCCTTACAATTCCCCGGGTATCGCAGCCTTTGGCCACTATCCCGATTTTCTCTTTACCATCCCGGAAGCGGAGCAGGGCATTAGAAAGGTTATGGATAGAATATTCATCAAAAACAATCCGCTCCACATCCTCAACCCGGCGGGCATAAAAGGGCTTGCTTTGAAAAGGCATATCCCCTTTTTCCCAAGCCATGAATAAATCTACCTCTCCGTTTTGCAGTAGTCGGGTGGCAATTTCTCGTATTTTTGCGGTATAATCCATCATTTTGCCTCCCTTAACTTATGGTTAGGCCCCAGACTTTTAACATCTTCCACCAGTTTTTTCATTGTCTGCTGGAATTTTATGCCTTCAGCTCCGGATATCCAAGCAGTCTGGTAGCGCTCAGCTTCAATACCCAGATATTCCATGAGGCTCTTCATTATCGTATGCCGACGCCGGTTATAGTAATTGCCACTACCATAGTGGCATTCGCCCGGGTGTCACCCAGATAGTAGAACCCCGTCAGCCCCCCGGTTGAAGGCCCGCAAAACCAATAAGGGGTCCATGCGGCCCGAGCAGGGAGTTCTGATGATGCGGACATCAGCCGGGTATTCCAG
>CAYRCG010000177.1:0-2937 GCA_964422685.1 uncultured Syntrophomonas sp.
TTTTGGTATATTGGATCTGGCGGGAACGGTTTTGGCCCTGCAGGAAGGAACCTTCACCTGGCAGGGGGAAAACCTGGCCCGCGAAGAACTGCGGGAATATCGCTGGCAGGTGAAGGAAAGCAGCGCCCCCTTCAAGGCGACTCTGGCCTGGACCGACCCTCCGGCAGCGGCGGGAACGACAGCTATCCTGCAGAACGACCTGGATTTAACCCTGATAGCCCCCGGGGGGAAAAGCTATTGCGGCAATGACTTTTCCGCCCGGGGAGAAGCAGACCGGAGCAATAATGTAGAACAAGTGATAATCCCTAACCCGCTTCCGGGAGAATATATCCTGCAGGTTAAGGGGGGGCTCTGGTCTAAGGAGCAGCTTTCCCAGTCTTTTTCCCTGGTATATGGCCAGCCTTTGCAGCATGAAATAATCGGGGAAAGCGGGCCGGGGCAGGAAATCCGCCTTGATAGCGGAAAGAAGCTGGACCTTTCCGCCCTGCAGCTAAGTCCGGTTTTGAACGGAGCCCTGGCTTCCACGGTACCGGCGGCAGGCAGCGACCTCTACCTAGGGCCGGGTTCAGCCTATAGCTTCAGTCGTATATGGGGCAGCGGCGGGGTGCAGATGCTGTCCTGGCGCGAGCAGGAACTATTGCTGGAAATCAACGCACAAAAGCGCGAGGGCGGTTATTTCCTGGATGCCTTGACCGCTGACCGGCCAGGAGCCTTTTATCTGAATGATAACCCGCTCAGCGCCGGGGAACAGTTGCCAGCCGGGGTGGAGATCAAGGCTTGGCTTAACCCCAGTCGGCAAACCCTGTGGCACTTTGAAGCTAACTGTCAAACTAGGCCCGGATTTATAGAAAGATTTGATTTGGAAAAGCGGGAGATTAAACTTCTGCGGGACAGCGGCCCCTACCTGTTGGCTTCCGGGGCTGCGGTATCCTTTGCCGATGAAATAGTAGATGCCAGCAGTCTGGCGGCGGCCTTCGGCTCCGTTGAAAGCGCCCGGCTGGAAGATCTGGCCCCTGGTATGAAGGTGGAGCTCATGCAGTCGCCGGAAACGGGAGAAATCCTCTATATCCGGGTAGAACGGCGCATAGTCCTGGGCAGCATTAAGTCCTTGGACCGGGAAAGCGGCCAACTCACTCTGGACAGCGGCAATACCTACCGGCTATTCCCCGGGACCCAGATATGCAAAGATAGAGAACCTTCTACTTTAGATGACCTAATGGCGGGGGATAAGATTACCGCCCTGCTTTTAGCGGATAGCGAACAGATCATTCAGTTGCATAGCCTGAGCCGAATACAATACGGGCAGCTAGCCTATTTTAACCCGAAAACGACGGACCTGTATTATTATGACAGCGATAAGCAATTTGTTATGGAGAGGCTGGACCCGGCTAGCGAGATATATCGGGAAGGGATAAAGGTGGAAGCGGGGGCCTTAGAACCGGGTTCCTGGCTTCGCTTGATTATGTCTCCGGAAGGAGAAAGAATCAGCCGTATCGATATATCCCGCTCCCTGATAGAAAGAGAGCAGGTTTTTTCCCGCTATATAGCGGAGGAAAACCGCCTGGTAATGAGTGATGGTTCCGCTTATATCATCAACCACGCTACCCGGATAAGTAAAGGCCCTTATGCCCTTAGCCCCGAACTGCTTCTGCCGGGGGAGAAGGTGAAAATAACCGCTCTGCCCGCCCCCGCCCCCTGGCCGGAAGCCCTGATGCGGGTGGAAGTAACGGAGGGTTTTGACGGACCGCCTCCTGAGTTAAAGGCCAGTGCCTATGACTTTAATGGAGTTTTGATTATTAAAGGCTTTACCTCGGCGGAGCAGGTATTGCTGTACCGCCAAAGCGCGCAGGAAGAAATAGCCCTGGGAGCGGATGGCAGCTTCAGCCGCATATTCCCCCTGGAAGAAGGGGAAAAGGAATTGCAGCTCGTCGCTCTGGATAGGCGAAGCCGGGGAATCCGGTCCCTAAGTCTTAATATTGCAAGATATCCCTCGGAAAAGGCTAAAGTGCAACTAACGGACATCTCGGGGCATCCCGCCCAAGGATCTATCGAAGAAATGCTCGGAAAGGGACTTATCAGCGGTTATCCCGATGGCAGCTTTCGCCCGGACGCAAGCATCAGCCGGGTGGAATTCGCCAGTCTCCTGGCCCGCAGCCGGGGCTGGGCTATCCACGAGCTGGAAATCCCCTGCTATTTCACGGATAATGGGCAAATCCCCTGGTGGGCTATAGCATCAGTCTATGCCGGGCGGGAAATAGGAATACTTAACGGTTATCCCGACGGCTCTTTTCGCCCGGGGCAGGAATTGACCCGCGCTGAAATGGCCGTACTACTTTCCCCTTTATTGCCAGAGCAGGAGGAACAAATAGACAAGGAAGAGCGAGGAAGCCTCGGCGACGAACTGCCCTATAACGATCGCCAAAGCATCCCGGCCTGGGCCTACCCCAGTATTCTGCGGCTTTACCGGGCAGGTATACTGCCCTTCCCCGAGGATCGAGCCTTGCAAGCGGACAAACCCCTGACCCGGGCCGAAGCAGTCACGATTTTGGGGAGAATGAGCCCCTAACCCCTCACTCCTTACCCCTTACATTAAAAAAGCCCCCCAGCGGGGGGCTTTTTAATCCTATCTTAACTTTCCAGCCAGAGGACAATGGTTTCGTAGGCGGCTTCCTTATCCCAGCCGCTCAGTTCCTTCTCCAAAGCCTTCATCTGCGCTTCGATTTCCTTTATCTGTCCTTCATCCTGCAACCCAGCCGCCCGGTTGCTCAATACCCGGTATCGCTCCAGGCTTTCGCTGAAACGGCCGCTCAAATCCTTTTTATCTTCCTGCCGGCTGATTTCGCTGCCTAGTGCAGCCAGACTAGCCTTCAAAGAAGCCGCCTTTTCTGCGGGGACCGTGATTTTCAGTACCAGGCATTCCCGGTTGCCGTCCATCTG
>CAYRCG010000178.1:0-2929 GCA_964422685.1 uncultured Syntrophomonas sp.
AAGCCTCCCCTTGAGCCATTTGCTCTGGCCTTTGCGTTTCAGCAGCTTTGCCGCTTTGGCTATCCTGGCTGCGGGATTCGCCTTCGAATTACCGGATAAAAGACCGGGTTGGTTGGGGTCACCGACCAGGCTGGGCTATTTGCTGCTCATTTTCCTAATAATCCTTTCGGCAGATTGCCTGTTTTCCTTCCGTTTATTAGCCCATGGCGGAACTAAACCTTTCACCATAGTGCAAAGCAGTGAATATATTAAGCAGGATCCGGCTTGGAGGGTGGCTACTATTGATTTAAGCCAACTGGGTTCGGCCCCCTCCTACACCTTTTCCGAGACAGCCGGCTTGGAGCAGGTCTTCGGCTGGGCCTGGCAAGGTGCGATTACTTCGCGCAACATTATGCTGCTTAATACCGGATTGGAAGAGCAGTATTATCCTTTTTTGTTTCGCTCTTGTATAGATTTGGGGGCCACTGACCTAGTGGTTAAGGAGGATGTTATCGGCGATATAGAGTATTTCTGCGCAGCCGCCAAACGGGCGGGATACCGATTACGGCAAAGGTTTGCTAATGTAAGTGTGTGGAGGGGCGCAGACAAACCCTATCTGCTGCAAAAAAAACCCCCTTGCCTGGTAATCGGCAAATATAGCGGGACCATTGCCCTGCAATTCCCGGAAATAGAGATGGGCGTTTCCCCCTATTTGGACGATTATTCCCCAGAACAATTACAAAAGTATCCCCAATTGATACTGAGTGGGGCTGATTGGTATTCCAAAAAGCAGGCCGAAAAACTGATAGGTGATTATGCCCAATCCGGGGGGAAGGTTTTCATAGAAATGGCCGGCATGCCCCTCAATGTCTTGGCTAAACAGCCAGAATTCCTGGGGGTATACGGTGAAGGGGTAAGTATCCGGCAGGAAATCGAGGTCCGGGGGGAGGGCAGTCGCATGATTCTATCCCCTATATGGCAGCCGGAAGGAGAGTGGAAGGCTTATGTTCCTATGGGTCTGGATGGGGTGGAATTAGAATTCTCCTATTACGGTAATCAGGCTCCGGTACTGGGCTATAAATTAGTTGAGGGGAAAAAAATATGGTTTATCGGGGGGAATTTGAGCTACCATGCTTTTAAGAGCGGGCAAGTAGACAGCATCGCCTTGCTGCAAAGGATATTAGGTTTAGAGACCGATTATACAGCAGATACCATGCATCCCCTATCGGATTATGCAGCAAGTGAAAAGGGTTATAATATGTCCTACCGCTTGGAGCAGGATGCTGAAGTAATTGTTCCTGTTTCGCTCATAGACGGTCTCATTGTGAAACTGGATGGAAAAAGGATAGAGGCGGATAATTATGAAAACCTGCTTAAGCTGCAACTTCCGGCCGGCAATCATCGGCTGGATATAGGAATTGAAAAAACGCCGATATTTACCTGGGGAAAATATTTGAGCCTAATTAGCATTCTGATAATTATAATTGTGCTGCTGGTTGTAAAAAGAACGGGTGAGAAGGTATGAATCCCCGGATTAAGGTTTTCCTGGGACTTATTTTGTTAATGTTAGTATTAGGAATAATATGGCTTTTCCCCCCCGGGACCTGGTTGGTGCCGGAGTTGGAATTGGATGGGCAATTTGCCGATTGGCGCGGGCGGACTTCCCTTAACGACCCGCGGGGTGATGGCCGCCTGGGTGGGGATATTAAGACAGTTTCCTGGGCTACCAACGAAAACGATAAACGATTGTATTTTATGATCGAGCGCTATCCAACGGAACCCAGGGGCCAGGGGATGGAACTGCGCCTCTTTTTTGACCTTAACAACAACGGTCACTATGACGATAAGGTAGATAAATATGCCGAAATCTTCTATCGTCCCTTGGATTTACATCGGGGTGAGGTTAAGGTATACCTATACTCTATGGCGGGGGAAATAAAAGGGAAGTATAGCGGTCTTTGGGGGGAGGGGAGTGGCTCTGCTACTTCCCGCCTGGAGTTGGCTATTCCCATGGAGGAGCTGCAGGCCTATCCCGCACAGTTCCTGCGTTTCTACCTGGCGGATATTAACGGGGATGATGATAGGCTTCCCGACCAGGGGGATATACAATGGGCACCCTTCCCCGTGGTTTCGCAAAGCCGTATTACTATTGCCCTGTTCTTCCTTATATGGTTGGCCCTTTGCATCTTTTTTTATCATCACCGGATATGGGTTTTATACTATATTTGGGCCGCAGTAGGATGCTGTTGTTTACTGGTTTTGCTCTTTCATGCTTCTTTGGTGGAATATCGCTTGGAGCAGTATACCAGCCTTATCCTGCACCATATCCTAGATTATATAGGAATTGTGACTCATATATTTGACCGTTCACCGGGGACCCTGCTGGTTCTTATCAAGATAGATTCTAGCTGGACCACTATAGCTATAGATATAGAAAATTCAGGGCTATTGGAAATCTGTATCATATTCTCTTTGATTATTTTTTATCCGGCCCATCCCTGGCGTAAAAGGGTTCCCTTGGCCTTTACGGGGGCTTTGGGAATGTACCTAATAAACATTCTTCGCCTCATCCTGGTAATTGTTCTGATACATAGCGGGGGACGGAATATGAGCTTTATTGCCCACACCTTGTTCGGGCGCTTATTTTTCTTCCTGTTTGCGGTAGCGCTCTATTGGCAACTGCTGACTCGGCCCTCCCTGGAAAAGATTCGGGCAAGGGTAAAAAACGATTGAGGACAACGGGGGAAGGTCAGAGACTACAACAACGATGAAAATGCGCTTAAGCTGGGAATGACCGGGCGTTGTGTCATTGCGAGGAGCGAAGCGACGTGGCAATCTTCCCCTAGGGTAATATGCTTTGCGGGGGGAAGATTCCTCGCAAGCTCGGAATGACATGGGCGGCGCGATAGGAATATACAAGTGAGCGATTGGCGGAGCATGGCTGCAACCC
>CAYRCG010000179.1:0-2923 GCA_964422685.1 uncultured Syntrophomonas sp.
TTATAGGTTACCAAACCTCCGCGTTTCATCTCTTTCTTAGCTAGTACCTCTGATTCAGCGTAGATTTTATCACCCGGATGCGCCGGTGTTTTCCAGGTTATCCCATCAGCTGCTGTCCAGACCGCATCTTCCAAAAACCCCTGTTTGGCCATAAGTCCCATCATACAAGCTATGAGGTAGGCTCCCGGAACTACCCGGGCTTTAAAACCCCAACCCTTAGCGAAATCGTCGTCTAAAAAACCCGGTAAATCCATTCCTGACATTTGGGCAATAATATCAATTTCCGTCCCGGTAATAGGTTTTGTTCTGGTTTTGAAAGAATAGCCTTCCTGCACTTCCTCAAAAAACAATTTGTTCACCCCCCCTTTGCTTAAGAACATATCGAGCGGATAATTCTATCTGTAAATTCTAGAATTAATAAAATACTATCATAAAACAAATAGGATTGTCCGAATTAATTTCAAATTTATGCCTATATGATAGCAAAGGAAATGCCCGGGAGGTGTTTTCATTTGATTTTTATGTAATAACCCTTATTTACTTCTTTTACTTTTCCGGCTTTCTCTAAACGTTTGAGATGTTTATCAATCATCATTTTACCGAAAAATGTGAAATAGGGGGTTTTGCCCCGGAAGCCTTCGATGAAATCCTGTTCGATAATGTCATCAACGGTTCTGGGTTCGGCTAGGTAATTTAGCATTAGTTTTTCCTTTCGCAGGGGTATTTCCAGATAGGCAAGCAATAAGGCGGGAATGTCGTCTTTGGCTGCGTCAAATATCCTCCGGTGTGATGTCACCAGTATACGGGGGTTTATTTCGATGAGTTTATTTATAGAATCCTCCAAATCATCGAAGTCGGAAAATCCCCCTCCGTACCAGGGTCCATCAGGTGCCAAGTCGAGATCAGCGGAAAACAGAATTCCCTCTTTTTCGCAATAAAAGGCATAATGACCCGGGGAATGACCCGGCAGGTGTATGGCTTGGAATGTCGTTTTTCCCAATTCAAAGATATCGCCATCCTTGATCAGGGCATCTAGTCGAACTTCCTGAAAGCCTCGCTGTATCGGAATATCTTCCGGCAACTGCACTGGACCAGAAAACATTTGCCGCTCGACCTTGCCCATTAATCTTTCCCAATCGTAAAAACCAGAAAACCGTAAATAATATTCCTGATCCTGGTAGGTCAGGGCTTCCTCCCTACCGGCCATAATTTTAGCATGGGGGAAGAAAACAAGGCCATTCACATGGTCAAAATGATTATGGCTAACTAAAAGCAACTCAATCCTTTCTGCCGGTATTTCCGCATAAGCCTTCCCTCCCGAGCCTGCATCTATAAGGGTTGGGACCTCGTCATCAATATATAAAGAATTGCTATACGGAAATACCGATTTGGTTTCCGGTCTGATAAGCTTAATTTGATCGGTTAAGGCTATTATCATAGTTTATAAATCCCCCTTGCGCTGCATTCTATTGATTCCACGTTAAGTGGCATAAATCTTTTTGTATTAACGCCAACCTTTAATAGCGGTTACAGTGGAATTAACTCAATATAGAAAAAGCCCGGAATTTCCCGGGCTAAGGCCTACCTTCCATCCATAGGTAATAGTCGTTATTCTTCATCTAAAATTAGGCAACTTGCTATTCGAGTTTTTCCAGCATTTCCAATACCATGTCGAAGAAATAGCTTATATCATCCCTACTGTTTATCCCGGCTTTGAAGGCTACTTCCGGAAAGCGGCTCTGGCTGTTCACCTTAACACTGACTGTGTATTGCGCCTGGTCAATCTCCTCTTCCAGGCTTTCGAGTTCGGCTTCACTCCACTCCTCATCCAGCATCAAGTCATCATCGTCGTCATCCAGATTGTGTCTTATGTGATGAAGGTCAATTTCATCGTTATTGTCAATTATTTGGGCTACTATCCACATTACATCCGCATAGGTCATATCCATTTCTTCACTCAATTGTAGTATTTCGTTGGCTACAGGTGTGATTCTTAGTAAGTCAGAGAGATTTACCGGTTCTCCCTTTCCCCATCTTTTCTTCACCATATCACCTCCGTAAATATTAGCCGCAGATATATGCCCTACCATGGTTACTTCATGGGTATTACATTAAACCATTGCCTATTAATTGTCCATATCAAATTCTACTCTTATTATCATTATAATATGTAAGTCCCCGCCAAAAAACATGGTTTGGGATTCCCCCGATTGGGCCACGTTCATAAAAATAACATAAATAAAAAATCATAGCAAGCTATGCGGGTTATTAAATTCCTCTACCCCATATAATTCTTTGCGTTTCTCCCGACGCAGACGTTGCACATCGGGTCGAACCATCCTTTTGAGCTCCAGACGGTTATCGTTAATGAATTTCTCCAATTCGGAGGTAGATAGCTTTTTATCATGGCGGTTTAAACGAATGCTAAGACACTCATCTAATTGCAAGTAAAAACTGAATTCAGCTTTTAGCTTTTCCCCATTGAGTTCAAAAACAGCATCTCCGCCAGCCCTATTGCGGTCCGTCAAACGCATATTCTTAAAACCTATAAAATTCAAAAAACGCACCCCCAAATATCCATAAATATTATTAGACCTAAAAAACCGTCCCTTTGCTTACCTTGCAGCGACTAAATTTTAAAAACTCCGACTTTTTTACGGTATATTTTGAGTCTAGTAGTAATCTTTGTTATACTTGTTTCGACACTCGGCAGTATAATCCCTGCCATAACCTATATCGATAATACACTAGAAATACGTATTACGATATGGTTTGTTTTGGGTTTTATTATTTGATAAGAAAGTGATGAAAAACAAGCAGAATGGGCAATATCCCATGAAATTCCTTGGCGATAATAGCTTTACATAAAGTAATTGTCAAGTCAAGGGATAATCAAATAATCACCGTTATTTTCAGAGATAGC
>CAYRCG010000180.1:0-2862 GCA_964422685.1 uncultured Syntrophomonas sp.
CCACGTCGCTTCGCTCCTCGCAATGACATAAACCCCTAAAAAATCTGCGAAAATCTGCGTCAAAAAACCAATATTGTTACCCCGCTATTTTAATCGTTATTTGTGCTGAACACGCTCTGTATCGGAGTTAGTTTGAAAAGCTGGAATGTTGGATGGGCGGATTGGGAGAATGTTCTGCTATAATGTTCCCCCGCGCTAGCCGTGCAGGCTGCTTCCCTGCGGTTATGATTTCTTGGTAAAGAGATAGGTAATCGCTAACCATTCTTTCCTGGCTGAAGTTATCTTCCACCCAGCGACGGCAATCGCTCCTTTTTATTCTATTAACCTTAGGCAGCTTCTCGCATGCCATCTCTACATTATCTACCAGAAAGCCACTTTCTCCATCTTTTATCACTTCCGGCATAGAACCCTTGTTAAAAGCAATCACCGGGGTACCGCAAGCCATAGCTTCAACTACGCTCAAACCGAAGGGCTCATTAAAGTGTATAGGATGCAATAGGGCCAGAGCATGGCCTAAAAGTTCATCACGCTTATCTGGTCCCACCGAGCCCACGTAGATGATGTTTTTATTATCAATATAGGGATATATCTGTTGGTTAAAATAGTTTTTGTCCTGGATAATACCCGCGATAAGCAATTGCATGCCCGATTTACGGGCTATTTCTATAGCTTGGACAGTTCCTTTATCCGGATGAATACGCCCAAAATACAATAAATAGGAACCGGGCTCCGGTCTGAAGGTGAATTCGCTTAAATCTATTCCATGATAAACAGTCGCTAGATAATCCAAATCGGGACTTCTATCAGCGTCACTGATGGAGACATAGTAATTGTAGCGATTATATTTTTGGTAAATAGGAATTATTTTCGGGGAAGAGAAACCATGGATTGTGGTCACCATAGGTGTATTCACTAAGCGGCTGTACGATAGGGGCATAAAATCATAGTTATTATGGATGATGTCGAATTTATGCGCCTGTTCAAAAAGATGGGCAATATGCATAGCTTCCCACACTTTGGGATCCATATTAGGGTTTTCCTCATAAGGGGTTGGACATATATATTCCAATTTGGCGGCGGTCTCCGAATCACCGCTGGCGAAAAGTGTTACCTCTATCCCCTTATCGGCTAAGCCCTCGGTCAGTAAGGATACTACCCGTTCCCAGGGACCATAATGGCAGGGCGGGGTTCTCCAGGCTATAGGCGAGAGTAATGCTACTTTCATTATCTTATTCCTCCTTTAGACACGGATTACAAGGACGGGATGACAAGGGGGCGGGGGGTTTGTCAGCTCGCTAGCATATTTAAACTAGCCTGGTTTTACGCCTGCCCGAGGCGGCTATGAAGGTTAGTAAGACTGCTACGTTGCTGCACTCCTTACAACGACAGTCAACTGCCATTCCAGACATGCCCCTGCCATTCCGAGCCCGCCATCTCTAATTCCGAATGTAACGGGTAATCTTTACTTTTTTATATTATCGCTTGGTTTTCCGGAATTAAGATAAGCCGGCAAGAAAAGCCGGATTCTCTTCCCTAAATTCTTTATACATTTCCCCTAAATGAATGCGGGGATTCTCATAATACATATCACGGTTCCAGTTATTTAAAAAATCGCCGGAAAGCTGCCGGGTTATCTCCTCCTGATTCCGGCCGGCAAAAGACCGCATGATTTTTGCAACCGGCTTGGGGGAACCGTCATGGCGAAAAAGTCCGAAATGCCTCTCATGGGGGCTTTTGTCTAAAGGGACCTTATACCACAATTTAGGAGCATAATCCCCGTAACACCATGCCATAGCCCCGAGTGCGCCACCTTGCCGCAACAACGGTAACGCTTTTTCGTAATAAAGGGCTGTCTCGGATTCGCTGAAAAGAGTTATATTACCTTGATATGGGGATTCGTAAAAAGGGCTGATAGCCGGCTGGCTGGGAATGCCGAATTCACTGAGCAAAACAGGTTTTTGCCCTAACCATTCGGTAAGCATAACCAAGAAGGGCAATACCAAAGCATCCTGGGGGCTTTCCGCCCAGGATAGATAAAATGGATAGCCATGCATAGTAAGGAAATCACAAAACATCCCGGCTTCCTGGGGGCGGAGGCGGCGGTCTTCCTCTAGGTCCTCAGCATGCAAGCCTATAGTTACCAAAGAATCAGGGTCGCTAGATTTGATAGTAGTGCACATAGTTCGCAACCACTCTTGGGCTTCCTCATAAGAATCCGGCTTTAGACAATTAGACGTTTCATTACCAAGATCATAAGCCCAGATGGCCGGGTGATTCTTTAGGCTTGAACAAACCTCCTTAAGTAATCGGGTTTGCGCTTCCCGTAGCAATGGGTCGTGATAAAAATTAGCTATATTTGCTTCTGGGGTCTTGCCCTGCGAAAATAACGGAAAACGATTAGGAGCTTCTGCTTCTTTTAAAAGCCAAAAGGGTATCCAATTGGCCCCGCTCATATGGCCGCAAAAGAAAGTGACGATTATTTTGATCCCGTTTTCCTTAGCTATATCAGCGGTATTAGTTAGATAGCTTAAAGCCTGGGAAGAAATAGAATTAGGATGGGGTTGAAAATCTTCCCAAAGCAGAAATATGCGCACCAGCTCCATACCATAAAGGGCTATTTGCCGAAAATCGTTTTTTAATTCCCGGGCGGAAAAATTTCTCCACCAGTACATAGCTTTACCGATAGGCCAATAATTCACGCCTGTGCGGAAACCGGTTATTTCCATAGACATTTTCCTCGAATTAAAGTTATAGTTGTTTTCTTTTCATTAGTGTTGTCGCTAAAGAAGCGTATTATTCGCATCACCATATGATTTCCTAGAACTTACAGCGAAAGTATGCTATAGTTAAAGTCGTATAAAC
>CAYRCG010000181.1:0-2830 GCA_964422685.1 uncultured Syntrophomonas sp.
TTGTTCCGGTTAATAATCCCTTATTGGAACCGGTCGATCTCCTTCAGGAAAAAGAATTCGGCAAATACTATATGGTAAGAGCCGCGAATATGAAAATCACTGTCGATAGAGAGGAACTATTGATTGTCAATGTTTCCGGAGGTGGTTGTCCCGATGTTCCTTATTTAGCAGAGCAAATGGTGAATAAGCATCTGAGCGCTTCCCCCCAGCCGCAGGATATCGGTCACACACTTTGCGCTTATGCCCTCCAGATTGCTTATGATAGGGTGGTAGAATTATGTTGGGCATAGTCGGAACTATTCCGGAGAAACATTTTCCACTTATCTCCGGAAAGATAGTTTTAAAGGAAAAACAAATCATTATCGGGAACGAGCTTGTTGCCGTTAATCGCGGCACACCGGCTATGATCGCGGCCGCCGCCGCAACCCTTGAGTATATGAATAAACCCGAACCATTCTGCTATTTAGTTGGGGATATCGGTGATGGTGAAGGGTGCAGGCATCTTTACAAACACCTGGCTTCCCATATCACCGCTACCCCCTTGAGAACCTTGGCATTGCATTATTTTCAACCGGATGTCACTTTATTTAAACAATTACTCTCGGTTATTAACTCTATGCCGGTTCGCCCAATCCTAATCGCCGATGCCGGGTTTATGTATGTCGCTAAAATGGGCGGTGACGCGCCATCTTTTGATTTATTTACACCTGATGCCGGTGAGCTTGCCTATCTAGCAGATGAAAAGGCCCCACATCCCTTTTATACCCGGGGCTTTGTCCTGCACGAAGATAATCTGGTGCCGGCTCTTATAGAAAGAGCCTACAAACATAACAATGCCGCTTCCTATCTGCTGGTTAAGGGAGCAAATGATTATATCGCGAATAGGAACGGCATAATCGCCGAAATAGATAATCCGAATGTGGAAACGCTGGAAGCTATAGGCGGGACCGGGGATACTTTAACCGGGGTAGTCGCCGCCCTGATTGCCTCCGGTATGGACATAGAAACTTCGGCGGCAAAAGCAGCTAAGATTAACCGCCTGGCCGGCTTTTACGCTCAACCCACCCCGGCAACCCAGATATACGATATCATCAAACATATTCCGTCGGCCCTTGGCGAGGTTTTCCAGGATAGAGAATAAAAAGAGGTGAAAAGACACGCTCATGGTCATATTTGACCCCCTGTGCGTGTCTTTTTTGCATAAGCGGATTACCTTTCTGATTATCGTGTCCACAGGATATAGCAATAGTGAAAAATAAACCTATGTCAGTCATACAAACTATATATTGTTTTGTTCAGAACACCCACCTGCGGGATAATCCGGCAAAGAACTAGCTCTTTCAACTCTGTTTCGCCCGTTATTCTTTGCTTGATATGCATTTCCTTTTATATCTTGTATTTGAGACTTTTGCATAACTCAAAAAATCTGAATTACAAAAGCAAATATTTTAGTAACAACGACATTGTCGTTTTACAGTAAATTGTAATTCAGCAACCTAATTACATTCACTTATGATACATTTCAATATTTTGGCATACTCCTCCCTTTGATGGATATGCAAAAGTCTCACTTATATATTCGATAAAATGGGGGTGAAGTCCTTTTTCTGCATGAATAAAACCCCACTATTTTCGGGCTTTCCTAATATGCAAAAGTCTCAACTCAGTAATTGCTTCCGCCTAATGGGGATATAGATGCCGGGGGTTTTTACCCGGCTTCACACGCACTGTCTTTGCATTTTGGCTTAAAACAACCGTATCATCCATTCTTTTCATGCCTCCTATACAGATTATCTATTTCATCATAATTGTTTATTTCCGCTTCTTCACCCTGCGCACCGGCACGGAATCATCCAGCACCTTCATCAGCACCCGCCATTTCTCATCGGGCAGCTTGGAGGTGTTAAGCCCCAGTTTTTTGCATGCCCTTAAAACAGGTCGCTATGCGTTCCCATTCTTGTCAACGAAAGCAGCAACTCATCTGCTTCGATTTTGTAAATCAGCAACCAGTCCGGTGTGATGTGGCATTCCCGGTGGCCAACGAAATTCCCGGTCAAAGCATGGTCACGATATTTTTGTGGCAGAGGCTGTTCCTCACACAGAAGCGTTAGCACTTCTTCTAGCAGTCCTGTATCGTAACCACGCTTTTTTGCGATTTTGTAATCCTTTTTGAACTGTGAAGAATAACTAATCGTCAGCATCTAGGTCCTCCATCAGAGCCTGAACACTGCCAAAAGGCCCGTGCATATTGCGCCGCTTGTTCACATCCTTAATTGCCGCGAGTGTTTCTGCATTGGGCGTATTCAGAGCGACGGGGAACGGAATCCCATGCTGCCGGACAACTGTTTTCGCAAAAATGTTGAACGCCGTGGTCATGTTCAAACCTAGCTCACCGCAAAGCGCGTCAAACTCCCGCTTCAAATCCTCATCCATCCGAATATTGATATTGGTTTGCGCCATGGTATCACTCCTTTTACCTTTACTACTTACATTGTGTTAAAATTTATTTGCATTGTCAATAAATATTTCGATTAAAAGGCGGTCTGCTTCCTAAACCTTATTTCTGAGAGTGCGCTGAAAAATTTTCTGAAATCAGCTCCAAAGTACGCTGCTACGGTCATAGCTTCACTTATTAAAATGCATTTCCTTTTATATCTTGTATTTCTAAATACATATTCCACCCTTCTGCTATGTTCATTTTCTTTTCCTCTGCTGCAATAAAAGCTGTTATATTTCCAACTTTATCATAGCCAACATAAAGGATTGCGGCAAATATTGCCCGTGGCGGGCTTTACTCCGTCTGGCTGGCGGTGATTGGAATGCTATCCTA
>CAYRCG010000182.1:0-2804 GCA_964422685.1 uncultured Syntrophomonas sp.
ATTTAGCATAAGTGAGTTATTAGGTAAAGGGATTCATAAGATGCGGGATTATTCTGGAGAACTATGGCCTTGTTCAGTTTCTTTGCCTGCAGAATACAAAATGCCTGACAATAAAGCTATCTTATTTAGGATAGCTGCCCCCCTTAAGAAGCACATACGAATTATAATCACAATATTTACATAAGGGTTTTAATGTGATTCCTTCGCTTTCTAAATTCTCCTTGCTATTTTTATTCCATTATATAGCTGCACAAAGCTGATGGCTCGCCGTTGTTTAATGTATGCCGAATGCTATGCTGAGGTTAATAGTGTAATATTTAAATATATACTATCAAGTATAATTATGCAAATATAATTGCTAGGTGCAAATGGCTGATTAACAAAGACTGAACAATTATAGAAGCTATCGTTTTTTTCATAAAGTAGGCTGAAAATTTTTTAAGTATACACTTGAAAAATAACAGTACCCCGGATAATACCCATAGTATCCAAAAGCCGATTTAACGGCCAAAGCGCCCAGGGGGCTCCAGGAGCCCCTAAATCGGCTTTGCCTTATTCATATAGGAGGGCTAAGCTAATTTATATTATAGCTATATAAGGCAATAAACGATATAGGAGAAATACCCGGTTTTTACTTTAAACGTTTATTCTGTTTTGTAATTCAGCGCGAGGAGGATAAGGAAGGTTTAATCTTTTTTAGCATTCCCGTATGGAGGAAAGATCTGTTTTATGGCTATTTTCTATGTAGGGGACACCCACTTTGGGCATAGTGCCGTTATAAGATTCAATAATCGCCCTTTTAGTACTGTGGAAGAAATGGATAACACTTTGCTGTCGAACTGGCAGAGTATTGTCGGGGCAGATGATGAGGTTTATATAGTAGGGGATTTAATCTTCCGGGCCAAAAAACCGCCTGAATATTACTTGGAAAGACTGACCGGCAGAAAGCATTTAATCTTGGGTAACCATGATAGATGGGCAAAAAGAGTAGATCTGGATAAATGCTTTGAAAGCGTGAGCCAGATTAAGGAGATACATGATGCCGACCGGCATATAGTACTGTGCCATTTCCCCATGGTAGAGTGGCCCCGTTCCCATTATAATAGCATATTGGTGTTCGGTCACATTCATAATCGAACGACTGGCGAAGGCTTTAATTATTACCTAAGCCGTAAAAACATGCTTAATGCGGGTGTAGATATTAACTGTTATTGCCCGGTGAACTACTATCAGCTAGTAGCTAACAACGAATATTTTCGAAAGATTAATAAGCCGGATTTCCGACATGATGGTGAACGAGATTTCGAGTAGCAAGCAGTTTTAAGGGGGAGAAAGGGCGATGAATCAGGCAATTTGCATCATGGGTGATGTTGAAGGTGATTGGAAAAGCATGATGGAATTAATAAATGAAGACCGGCCGGATATGGTTTTCCAAGTGGGGGATTTCGGTTATTGGCCAGATAGGCCGGAGTATAAGTACTCCCGGCAAATGTACAAGAATAAGGTGCCGATTTATTTTTGCGATGGAAATCATGAGGACCATAAAAACCTGCGAAAACTTTGTGAACAGCAGGGTTCATCAGCCCCTATCACAGTCGGCCCTAATCTATATTATATGCCACGGGGCAGTTTCTTAATATTGCGGGATGGGCGTAAAGTCTTATTCATGGGCGGGGCTGAATCGGTTGATAAAGGGCAACGCACCCTGGGATATGATTGGTTCCATCAGGAATTGATTCTTCCTGAAGATTTGTTAAACATCCCCCGCGAGGTTATAAAGGCGGATATAGTAATATCCCATACCTGCCCCCTGGAATTCCAGATTGTACCGGATAGTTATGCCGGAATATTCGCCGGTGACCCTTGTCGAGCTATGCTTTCCCAGGTATTGCAGAAATACCAGCCTGACTTATGGTATTTTGGTCATTTTCATCATTTGCAGGTGGGGAAATATAAAAATTGTGCTTGGAGCTGTAGACCCCGCATAGGTGATGGGTCGGTCGCCTATTTACCTCGGGGAAAAAAGTAAAACGAAAGGAAATATCCATAACGGAGCGTAACGTGGATTTACAAAAACTAGAATCAATCAAGGGGCTAAGCATCAGGCGGATAGCCCGTTTAACGGGGATAGGTTTCAATATTGTCAAAAGGGCATGATGACACAACAAAAACGTCCCCTTGTGTCAAAAACGTCCCCTTGTGTCAAGGGCATGATGACACAACAAAAACGTCCCCTTGTGTCCAACAAAAACGTCCCCTTGTGTCCCCCTTGTGTCCCCCATGTGTTTAGCCTTTGGCCAATCGGCCAAAGACCCTTTTTATGCTGTATTGATAACCGTTATACCATTCTAGAAGGCTATGAATTTGGCTGAAAGTCCAAGTTTTTAGCCTTCTTCTTTATTGTGCGTTATCTCACAACCCCGTAATATTGGCGTTTGGACTATTTTAGGGTGAGTTGGCATGACAATTGCTTGTTCTATTTATTAGACAAGTGAAATATAATTCTTTGGCGATGGATCAAGCCAATAGAGCTAAAGGGGGTGATATAAAACGCTGGGGGATGGTCGATTCAGAGGCAATATAGCAAGGGGGTTAACGAATGGAAATTAAGAAAATCGGTGTTTTAGGAGCAGGTACTATGGGGGCCGGAATAGCGCAGGTTGCGGCGGAAGCCGGTTTCCCGGTAGTATTGGTGGATATTGAAGAGGCTATAATAGAAAAGGCCCTGAATAATATCAAAAAGTCCTGGAAAAAGGCGCTGGATAAAGGAAAGCTAGACGAAGGCGAAATGCAAAAAAGAGAGA
>CAYRCG010000183.1:0-2773 GCA_964422685.1 uncultured Syntrophomonas sp.
CTTCAAGAGCAAATTGTGGGTGTTCTTAAAGGGGAGTGGGGAGAACGCATTTTAAAGGATATTATATCCGGGCCATTGGATGCAGATAAACAGGACTATTTATTAAGAGATAGTTATTTTTGCGGAGTAAAATATGGAATTTATGATATTGAGCGGTTAATAGATACTATGGATGTTCAGAGAGATATGGACGAAAGGGTTTTAGCAATATCGGCAGATGGTGTACATACTTTGGAACAATTTGTACTGGCTAAATATTATATGACTACTCAGGTTTACCGGCATAAGATCCGATTAATAACTGATTCTATACGGCCTGATGAGATTGCTAATGAGGCCAAACAATTTGGCTGGGAAATATCCCAGGGTTCAATTGATAAGGCAATAGGCTTTTTATCGGAGATGGGAATGATTTAGCCAGGAGGAATAAGTCCGGGGACAGACACCGGCCATAAACCCGATATCACGAAATTCACTCTAATTTAATCAAAATCTTGGATATGAGTGAATATACGTTAGGTATTATAAATGTGTGGATAAAAACTGGTAATAGATGGAAATACATGGTAATATAATAACGTTCGGGTGTCTAGGGGGATGTAAACATGGGTAGTTCCTCTTTTGAAGCCTGTAAATTTGACTATTGAACAGGAACACGGTTCCTATTTTAATAAGGTGAACAAGGACCTGTCTTTTAACATAAATTTAAAGGATTTGTTGCACAGGACTGAAACTGTTCAAGCAGCGGTTTCACAGTTAAAGGCGATGTCAGAGTTAGAATGGAAATCTTTTTGGAAAGACCTTATTTTGAAGTCTGTTGGAAAAGATTTTAATAGTTTTGAGGTTTTGCAAGAATATTTAGAAAACCAGGATCGGCGGATCCTATTTATTGTAGATGGTTTGGAGGAGTTGTTGGGGAAGACATCTGAAAGCGAACACGAAAAGGTAGCCATTCGTGCGCTTTGCCAAGGCGTTGTGAATGAATTACGATCATTTGTAGATGGGCGAATCGGGTTGATTGTATTTTTGCGCAATGATGTCGCGATGAATTCTATAAAACAAAATTGGGGGCAGTTTAGAGCGCAATATACAGCATTTGAATTAAAATGGACCCATGTGCTCCTTTCATGGCACAGCTGCTCGGAATCTTTATGAGCAGGGCTATGCTCCTCATATTATGATGGTGGAGAACTGGCAGCCGGGTTATGAATTGCTGGAGTCCCGTGGGGTGGAGCTGCCCCGGGATAGGCGATAAAGATGATGACCGGGATGAGCAACAGGTAATGGAAGCGGTTCGCGCTCTTTATCGCAGCTTTAGAGAAATACTGCTGCGCCTGTATAGTATCGAAGGCTACATTGCGGAAGCTGATTCTACTTATCAGCACGAAAAGGGGCCGTAAGTCTGCCCCCTTTCACTATGAATTGATAGGATTGAGTATCTTGCTCAGCTTTCTATCTATTTCTTTCAGGATATTTAATCCCAGCGCCAGAACAAACCATTTGCTGGCAGCTTCATCGGGGTCATGCCGCTCGCTTATCAGGTTTTTTCGCAAAGCTTCATTAACCAGCTCATTTTTCCAGAGTTCCATGCTATTACATGCCTCGCGTACGTTGCATGATGGCTTATTTAGGCGCCAGTTATCTTCCGGCCAGGGGAAAAAATCACCGGGACACTCGCTGGCAGCTACATCTTTGTGTCTCATGATCTCCAGATTATCCTGGTAGAGCTCCCGGAGGTATTGAACCAATTCGACCAGAGAGTGCAGCTGTTGTTCACTAGGCTTGACTTCCATAAAGTTTCCAGTCAGGCATATGCCGATGCTGTCACCGTTACCCAAGGAACCGGCGTGTGCTCCGATCATATCCAGGGGGCGTCCTTCTTCAATATCCCCGTTCTGCCGGATTACGAAATGGTATCCGATTCCGCTCCAACCTCGCTTGAGGTGCCAGCTGTGAATTGTGGCTGCCGCAACATCCGAACTGGCAGAATGATGTATAATAATACGCCTGGTAGAGCGGCGGCCAAGCAGGCGCCCAAACGACAGCCCTGTTTTTATGATGGAGATCGCCCTTCCCTCGCGGGCGCTTGCGCTTGGGGGATTTAGCAATTCGTCCACACTCATCCCTCCTTTTAAAAATTTGTGCTGAACTTAAAGCTATTTTCAATAGCAGTTTAAATGATGGTTAGGGTGAAGAGAAAACGGCAAAAATCAGAAAGAGGCTTTTGTTTAGCCGCCTATATTTATTTGCCGGCCCGCTTAAAGCAGTGATGCTGCTTGGGGGATGATAAAAGCGCCTTGTTTGACAAAAGGGGTAGATAAACAAGTCCCCGGACTTATTTGCGGGCGGGAGGACAACGGTGCGTTTTATATTGCTGGCTCTGCTGGCAGAGTCTGCAGGGATTAAATTACATTTTGCTATGAACAGGCTGTTTTTCATGGTGGGTTAAGGTACCTGGAAACCGGCAGTTTTGGATTGGTTAAGGAGTCTCTTTCGCGCAAACGGGTTATCCCAAGCGTTGTTGGAGGCGGAAAAAGCTATAAAGACAGGTGAAGAGTGGCTTTCAGAGGAACAAGTCAGAAAAGAACTTGGAGTATAATTTACGCACAAGCTAAGAATTAACCCTCTGGCAAGACAAGATTTGCAGGAAGTTAGGTGGTTTGGACTCTTAGCTTGAGTGGCTATTTTATTTTGCAACGATTGAGATTACGGGATGCATGTGGTATAATTTTACAAAAGGGAAATGTAGATTAGGCAGGGATTAAAAATGAAT
>CAYRCG010000184.1:0-2763 GCA_964422685.1 uncultured Syntrophomonas sp.
TGGGCCCAAAGATACCGTCCATTTTCAGTCCCTGCGCTTCCTGGAAACTGACCACAGCATCGAATGTTTTGCTGCCGAAGGAACCGTCGATGCTATTGTTGTAGAAGCCTAGACCGGCGAGGTCTTTTTGCAGCTGACTGACCTCTGCCCCCTGGCTGCCTAGGGTTAAATCTTCTGCGGCTTGAGCGGCCAAAGGCATTAAAGTGATAATAAATAAAGCCAACCCTAACCATAAAAACAAATTCCTACATCGTAATACTGGCATGAAGTGCCTCCTTTCGAATAAATGGGAAACTGGGGTACAATAATTCCATTTTAGACAACCTTCGACCAAGAATACTATACATTTCCAAATACGCCTCCTTATGCTAACGATTCGGCACAAAATTGGCACTACCTTCTGGTAAATATGGGCAATTGATACGCATTAAGTTATAAAAAGGGCATTATGGTCGAAATATCCTGCCTGTGGGACACGGGAGAGAGGAAGATGGTAAATGATGGCACGGGACTTGGGGGTTTTAAGTAGATATAGATTTGACCGAAATGGGAACAGAAAAAACCGGGGAAGGCACGATAATAAACCTTCCCCGGTGCTGCCGAACGATATTTTTAATCAATAATTGTTACCATCTCCTCCAAGGGCTTCCTTTTAGCCGGGGTGGCGGGTTCAACCGGATACCCCAGCACAATGAGGCTGACTACATCTAGTTCGGGGGGTATGTTTAATATCTGTTTTACCCGGTCGGTTTCGTATAAAGTAAACCATAAAGAGCCTAGTCCCCGGGCATGGGCGGCCAGATGTATATTCTGTACCGCGGCGCAGCAGGAAAATGCATAGCCGGTTCCACGGCCGGGCAGGAATTGATCGGCCCCTGTCCTTGAAGGATCCCCGGCTACTACTATAATTATCGGGGCTTCAGTCATGAATTCCAGACTGAATTTGCTGACCCATTTCCAGTTGCTAGCCTGAAAAATCTTTTGTAGGGTTTCGTAGCAGGCGGCTTTAAGTCGATCTTTTCTTTCAGGGCTTCTGACTACATAGAATCTCCAGGGTTGCAGATTCATTACGGAGGGGGCCCAGCGGCCTGCTTCTAATATTGCTTGAAGCTTCTCTTCCTCTACGGGGCGATTTAGATAGTTACGGCAGGAGCGTCTTTCACGGATTGCTGTAAAAATATCCATACCAATTCCTCCTTATAAAAGTGATGGAAAAAAGAAATAGAGTGGCATAAAACGGAAAGAATAGCTGTGCAATAGAATAATTGGTCAGTTTGGAAACAATTAATAGCCTGTATTTTATGCTAGCGTAAAAAGTTGCTATTATGCAAGCTAATATCCGCCTTGCAAGCCCATTTTTGTGCCTAGAAGTATTGTCCCCTTGAATCACTTTTGCTAGCAAATCGTCGTTAATTTTGATATAATATGTAGCTGAAAGAAAACTGGCAAAAGGTTGCAGTATTCTAGTCAACCCATACAATTTCGAAGACGGGCCTAAAAATCCGTTAAGGGCACATCGATGAAGCTTCTGGTGCCGGCTTGTGACGCCCAGTCAGGGGTCGGTGCTGGGAGTTAAGGGTGCAGGGGCAATCCGCAACGGCATGCGGGCATGACCCCTGTATTCGTGGAGGCTCTTTGCGTATTGCCGCGCGAAGGGAAAACCTGCATTCCGGGAGAGCTGGGTGCAGTGTAGCCTGCCTTGCGTGGTGTCGGCGAATGAACCTAGTGGGCAAGGGTGTCCCGGCCAGGATAACTTTGCCTGTTCTGAAACCGGTGCTGCAAAAGAGGCTAGAATTGATGTGGGTTGTCGGGGAAAACCCCTAGACTGTGTGTTAAAAACGCGGTCTGTCGGGGATTAAAGTGTGTACTTAGTGGTAATCCAGCCCCATGAGTGGTGACGCTATGGAGCAGGCATAAAGGGAAACCGCCCTTATGGCAACATTCGGGTGACCTGCTGGGAAAACCTGCTGGACCTATGTCGCAGCGTTTACTCGACAGACAACCTTTTGCCAGAACTTTTCCTGGAGGAAACAGCGTATTGATGGGCTATATAAAAAAGGATAACCTGATATCCGGACTACTAGTAGCCTTTTTTACATTTTTTATTGCCCTTTTGGTCAGCCTGGGTTCTGAAGCTCTGGTAAGAGCGGTTAACAATGTCATCGTAGCCCTTATTCTCTTATTGATGGTAATATTATTGGGAATATTTTTTGATATAATAGGAACAGCAGCTACTGCTGCCCAGATGCCGCCCTTTAATGCCCGGGCGGCAAAAAAAATATTTGGGGCTAAACAGGCGGTTAAGCTGGTGGGAAATGCCCATCTGGTAGCCAATTTCTGCAATGATGTTATCGGGGATATCGCTGGCACCTTGAGCGGCGCCATAGGTGCCGGAATAGTAATCAGCCTGGTAAATGAACTGGTATTTTTGGATATAATTCTAGCAGGAGCTTTGATGACCAGTTTTATTGCGGCCTTGACGGTCGGGGGCAAAGCGGTGGGCAAGAGCCTGGCGGTAAATCAGGCCAATAGTATTATCTTTAGAGTAGCAATAATTTTGGCCTGGTGGGAAAAGATGAGTGGAATGGAACTGTTTAAGAATAGAAGGTGAAGCTTATGGATGAGATTCTAAACACGATTAATTCACCTCGCGACCTCAAAAAACTTAGCCTTCCGGAGATGACGCAACTGGCCAATGAAATAAGGCAGTTGCTGGTAAAAAGCGTGGCCAAATGTGGCGGCCACCTGGCCTCAAACCTGGGC
>CAYRCG010000185.1:0-2756 GCA_964422685.1 uncultured Syntrophomonas sp.
TTAGAAATCTTAGCAGTTGCTCCCCCGGCCGCAGGCACTGCTAATCCCCCCTCCGACAGGAATCCTGTAAGCGGAGGAAAGAATAAAAATAAATTTTCTAACCAATTAAAAAAGTATTCTTCTGGGCAAACCCTGCCGAAAAAAAGGATAGAAACTACCCCGTGGGAAGTAACCGCTACGAAACCAATTCCGGCCAACAAAAACCAAGAACCGGAATGCCCGGCAGTACCACCTATAGGTGTAACATTGCCTATAGAAAACAGGGCATCCCCTCCTCGACAGCTAACAGATACTATGGGCGAGGGGATTAACCTGAACGAAAGCATGGCTGGCACAGAGTCGAAAGACCAATTGTCCGTAAGCGAGGAACAGGGTTTGGTTACCGGTGCTGCTACTCAGGAAGAACCAGCGGCAAACTCCCCGATTAAACTGGGAGAAAATGCTCCGATAGCGGAAATGGCAAGGTTTCCATCGGAGGGCAAAAGCATTCATACGTCGGACGGGTTTGCCGGGGGAAAGGCGGAAACAGCCAATTTAGTTGCAGGAGAGGCTTTGTCCGCGAATAATAAAGAAACCTATGCACAACCGGAGGCGGAGATAATAGGGCAAGTAAAACAGTTGCAGAAATCGCCGGACTTTGTGCATAGTGGGCGAAATTCGGTAAGCCTGCCCCAAGGAATGCAGCTGACTCCGGCAGAACCGGGAGTTACTCCCCCCCAGGCGGAGGGAACCCCGATGGTCTCAATCGAGGAGACCCCCGGAAGTGAGCAGCGGCAGACAGGGGAATTGGAAAAAGCATCTACTGCTGCGGAATACGCCAAGGAAACCGATAGCATTAAAGGCGGTAATGTGTTGCCGTTTCGTTACAGCGCAACAGATGAAACCTTGAAGACAGCCCGCGACCCAGTGGCATTAGCGCTATGGCTAAACAAGATGCAGGCTCGAGAAGAATTAAACAGCAAGGGACAGATAGGGCTGGAAAAGGACCCCGGGGCAGAACAGGAAACAGCGGCTGAGGGCAAGTCTGGTAAACAAACAATCCCCGTTAAAGGAGGAACAGTATCCTCTAGGTTTACGGAGGGAGTACCTAAAGCACAGCTGCAAGGCGATAGCGCTAAAGAAGCAAAATTGTCCGGGGATGAAAAAATACCGCCTTTAAAAACGGATAAGCCGGAAAAAGAGTCAGCGGGGGAAGCCAAGCAGCTAGAAAGTGGAAAAAACACTTTTGGGCCCAGAACGGAGCAGATTTCCCCGGAAAATATTCTGCGCAACAATCCTAAGCCCCTCCCGGAAAAAAACTGGGTGGACCCGGAGAGGTTTATGGAACAGGTCGTAAAAAAAGCTGAAGCGATGATAAAGCAGAATCTATCGCAAATAAGGATACAGTTGCACCCGGAATTCTTGGGGAAAATGACCATCAAGCTAGTACTGGAGGATGGTCTGCTGACCGCCAGGTTTATAACAGAAAGCCAGCAGGTCAAACACCTTCTGGATAGCAATCTGAACCAACTAAGGCATAACTTGGAGAACCAGGGGATAAAGGTGGAGAAGACTGAAGTTAATGTGCAGTTGAACAATGGTGGTCTATTCGATGGCTCTGAAGGCAGCCGCCAGGATTTATGGGAGCGGACCCGTAATTATCCGCACTATCATGCGGATAAAGCAGGTGATGACGCCTACCAGGTAAGCAGTTTGGTAAATGAGCCAGGAGCCGGAATTATCCAAGCGGATGAAAACTATCTTTTGGCGGCTGATGGCAGCATGGATTTCCTTATTTAGGGAGGTGGAATTATGGACAGTAGCCAGGTCAAATGGGATACGGTTCCCTGGTTGAGCAATAACCCCCCAGCGGGCAAAAGCAGTAATGAAATAAACAAGGGTCTGGACAAGGAGGCGTTTTTAAAGCTGCTTCTTACCGAACTAAAATACCAGGACCCGATAGAACCGGTAAAGGACAAAGAGTTTATTTCGCAGATGGCTAATTTTAGTGCTTTAGAGCAGATGACCAATCTTAACAGCAGTTTTAACAAGCTTGCCAGCAGTATAAATAGCGATTTATTTCCTGCTTTGATGATGCAGCAGAGCAGTACCATGGTGGGACGGGAGATAGCATTTACCGACCCGAGCACAGGTGCTTATAGCAACGGTATCATTTCGTCGGTAGTTTTCCGTGAAGGAACGCCATATTATATCATAGGCGACAAAGAAATCAGTGCTGGTAATATCAGAAGTTTGGGACCAACGAACCTGGGGTATAATGAAGTCCTTTTGGAGCAGATTTTAGCCACCCTGCTCAATATGCAGGATGCTATGTATATGGGAGAGGATGAGTGAATTGAGCGGAAAGATCTTTATTCCTCCATCAATACCCCCTATACAGGTAGTACCGCCCAAGCCAGATAAAGCTGCAAAAGCGGCGGGTAGTGACTTTAAACAGCTTCTGGAGCAAAAGTTAAGGGGGGAGCTCAAGTTCTCCCGGCACGCCCAGGAAAGATTAAAATCGCGCAACATAAAGCTAAGCGGAGAAGATATGAATAATATCCAAAACGCGGTAAACAAGGCCAGGGAAAAGGGCGCTAGGGATTCCCTTATTCTGATGCAGGATCTGGCTCTGGTAGTCAGCATTAAAAACAATACCGTAATTACCGCTGTGGACGGGCAGCATCTAAAAGAAAATATTTTTACCAATATTGACAGTGCCGTAATAGTTTAAGGCTGGACCTCTTTGGAGGAGGCCTTTAGGAATGTGGAATGAG
>CAYRCG010000186.1:0-2754 GCA_964422685.1 uncultured Syntrophomonas sp.
GGGGTTTGAAGGCTCTTGAACGGTAAGGAATAGCGGGTAATTACCAATACCCCTCACGCCTCACCCCTCACGCCTCACCTTTCCATATTAATTTCTTATTGTTTCAATAGATTGTTATACTGGATATAGGGGGGAAATGCAGAAATTTATGGATTTAGGAAATGCGCACCAGCGCTTAGTATTATGGGAGGAGGAAATAAGGTGAATGTTGGCAGCGTTTTGGAAGGCTTGTTTACCCAGAACCAATTCATGGCGGCAATTATAGTCGATAGCAAAGGGACAGTCCTATCCGCTAGTGAAACCTATTTGCAAGTTTTGAACCTGACCAAGGAAGAAGTAGTAGGAAGGCCCATAAGGGAAATAACCCCCAATACCCGGGTTTTTACGGTCCTAGCAACCGGAAAGGCTATAGTGGGATATAATTGGAAAGTTAACGGGCATAACATGATTGCTTCTACCATTCCGATAATAAAAGGCGGGAAGACACTAGGAGCATTTGCCTATAGTGTTTTTCCTGATATATGGGATGCAAAGAATATGGTGGAGAACCTACTTTCCGAATTGAACATGTATAGGGACGAAGTAGATAGTCTATATACGGCCAAGTACAATTTTGATGACATTATCAGTAAAGATAAAAGTGTTGGTTTGCTCAAGAATTTTGCTCTACAGATTGCCAATCATCCCTTCACAACTGTATTAATAACCGGCGAAAGCGGCACGGGCAAGGACCTTCTGGCTAATGCCATTCATAACGCCAGTCCCCGCTCCAGTTTTCCTTTCCTGCGGATTAATTGTGCAGCAATACCCGAGAATTTGCTGGAGGCGGAGCTTTTTGGTTATGAGGAAGGTGCCTATACCGGGGCTAAAAAAGGAGGAAAGCCAGGAAAATTCGAATTAGCCCACGGGGGTACCATTTTCCTTGATGAAATAGGAGAGATGTCGCTTTCTATGCAAAGCAAACTATTGGTCGTGTTGCAGGAGCAAGAAATTGAACGGCTGGGGGGCAGTTTTCCTGTTAAGGTAAATGTCCGGGTGATAGCCGCCACCAACCGGAACCTAGAGCAACTGATTCAGGAAAAGAAATTCCGCGAGGATTTATATTACCGGCTTAATGTAGTAAGGCTGGAAGTCCCTCCCCTGCGCCAAAGGAAATTAGATGTCCCCTTGTTGATACGCCACTTTATTGATAAGCTAAATCGCCGTTTGCGAACAGGAGTTAGCGATATATCCGGCAAGTCGCTGAAACAATTAGAGCAGTACTACTGGCCCGGTAATGTACGGGAGATGGAGAATATGTTGGAAAGGGCTATGATTATGGCCGATATGGAAAACACCCCTACCCTTGATTGCCGACATTTTAAGTTTCTACAAAACCGTTGCAGCGATGAATATCCTCCGGAATTGCAGGGCTTGAAAGAAGCCAGCAAAAGATTTGAGGAGGACTTGATAACCCGAGTATTGGAAGCCAATGATTTCAACATGGCTAAAGCGGCCGAGCGGCTGGAAATCGACCTTTCTACCCTATACAAAAAGACCAAAAGGTACGGTATCGAAATCCAGGGGCAATAAGCGGTATACCTTACCTGCTTTTTCTTTTGAACCTTCTAGACTGTATGATCTTCGGATGATAAAGCCTTGTTCCCTTTTGCCATTACACAGGGATAGATAAAAAACAAGCTGTTTACAGAGAAAATAAAAGCATATCTTTCTCACTGAGCTTAACCTGGTTTAGCTTCCAAAGGTATTGCAAGTGAGCGATGGCCTCCCCGGTGGCAAACCATCTTTGGAACATGGGGAATTCTTCCCAGGAGCTATAGCTCATATCCCAACTCATAAAGCTTGCTACCTGGTAGGCGGTCATAGCTCCTTTTTTAAGTATATCTCTTACCTCCTGGAGCCTGATTTCATGGTGCTTTTTTAATTCTGCTATCCTTTGCCGATGATCATAAATCAACCCTCTATGACCGGGAAGGATAAGTGAGATATCCATTTTCCCGACCTTATCCAGGCTATCCAGGTAATCTCCCAGAGAATTTTCTGTCTCCGGCCAGACAGTGATGTTAGGGGAGATGTCTCCTAAGATATGATCCCCGGAAATAAAAAACTTTTTCTCCCCTTCATAGAGACAAACATGACCGGGGGAATGGCCGGGAGTCATGATGCAGCGTAGGCTATAAGGGCCTATCTTTAATAGCTGACCCTCCCGGACATAGGTAATGTCTATATCGCTACCGGAAATATAACCTTTTACCCGATCTCGTGGATCTTTCGACTTATCCGGAGGGAAGCCATGCATTTCAAAAATCCCGTCTATTACCCGCCAGTATTCTTCAGTGGTAGTCCTGCGCAGTATTTTGGCATCAATCTCGCTGGCATATACCTTGGAACTATCGGTTAACAAATCATAGACTAGGCCACAATGATCCCCGTGTACATGAGTTATGAAAAAATCTACTTGGGACAGGGCAATTCCTAAAGTGTCCAACCCGCCCAACAAGGCCTTCTTGCACTCTGGCCAGTCGAAACCGGTATCTACTAGCAGGTGGCGGTCTTGGCCCTTAATTAGGTATGAATTTAAGATGCGTAAGGGGTTACGAGGTAGGGGAATCTGTAAACGAAAGATACCGGGAACAACTTCTTTTATCATTTATATAACTCCTCCTTGTTAAGTCTATCGTTTATCTAAAAGGTAAGGGGTGAGGGGTGAGGAGTGAGGGGTATTAGTAACTACCCGCTACTTCTTACCGTTCA
>CAYRCG010000187.1:0-2747 GCA_964422685.1 uncultured Syntrophomonas sp.
ATAAATGTATAAATATCACCAGTGCCGATGTTGATGCTTACCTGGCTTAAAGCCGGGATTATTTCTTTTTCACGATAGTAATTAACAGTTAAATCCTTGACTTCGATCACAAAGAGTTACCTCAGGATGATTTGATCGACAATGTCGTCAAATCCGTAATTATTCTTTATCAGCTCTTTGGTCAGCATCCAATCAACAACATAGCGGAAAACATCTTCCTGAATCTTTTCAGCCGGGTGATAAACAGGCAGCTGCAGTGATTCTTCGATTCCGGCAGGAAAACGCTGTTCAGCAATAATGAAATCTATGTAGCTGCTGGCCGGTTCGTTCTGTAAATACTCGACGGCGCGATCATAAGCTCGGAAAACGGCTTTTATTTCATCAGGGTTATCAGCAATACTTCCGGAGGTAAAAGCGATGGCACCGGCTTTATTGCCGATCTGCTCCGTGCTGGCCAATACAATGGCGCCATTCTTGACCGCCATCCCCGCCATAGGCTCCGGTAATATGGCGGCAGCAACCTTCCCCCCTTGCAGCATTTCCAAGCGGGTGGGCAGCGGTGGTATAGCGATTTTGCTTACTTCGTTATATTGCAGACCATTAGCCTCCAGCATCTTGTCCAGTGTATACTCCATTATCGTATTGGTTGACAAGCCGATATCCTTTCCTTTTAAGCCGGCAATTGCGGTGATCCCCGCATCTTTTCCGGCCATGAGTAAAATATCGCCATCGGTCCTGGCAATAATCTTTAAATCAATTCCACCTTCATTGGCAAAAAGAACCGCTACTATATCGGTTATGACACCATCAAGCTTGCCGCTTTGCAATGCACTGTCACGGTCTTTGGCACTGCTGAAATGCTTTATATTGACATGGAGACCTTCTTGTTCAAAATAACCATTTTTCTGAGCAATTATAAACGGAATCGATTCCACATCCGGCATAATACCTATATTAATAGTTCTACCTGCCCCCGGGTATGACAAGTCCCCGCTCCGCTGGTTTGCACACGCTATTATAGCGATACTGCAAATGATTAGCAGCAGAGCAATAAATAATTTTTTCATTCGTGCTCACCTAATTTCTCCGTATATTCTTGTTTCTTGCCATTTAGATAACATCTGAGCATAATTATAATAGTTTGTAGTGCAGAAAACTAGGGGACACAAGGGGACGTTTAGACACAAGGGGACGTTTATGTTGTGTCATTTGGATGGTCGGGATTATAATAATAGAAAAGGGAAAAAGGGGGGGGGAACTATGCCGCGCCAGGCAAGGAAGGTAAGTAAGACTGGCATTTATCATTTAATAGTTAGGGGAATTAATAGGGAGCCAATTTTTTTGGATAATGGCGATCGCCACCGTTTTTTGGAGACTTTAGCACGTATCTCAGTTGATGCTAATGCTGTATTATACGGTTATTGCCTAATGGATAATCATGTACATCTTTTGATAAAGGAAAATGTAACAGCTATATCCAAAATAATGCATAGGCTTAATGCCAGTTATGCTTATTATTTCAACTGGAAATATGAACATAGTGGACATGTATTCCAAAACCGTTTCAAGAGTGAAAATGTCGAAGATGACGTCTATTTAATAACCGTTCTCCGTTATATCCACAACAATCCGGTAAAGGCGGGAATAGTCAACAAACCAGAGGAATACCAGTGGAGCAGCTGTAAAGTTTACTATGGTGATAAAGGTGATAAAGATTATATCAATAGGCTGATAAATACGGAATTGGTATTGAGCTTATTTTCAAATAATAATAAAGAAGCGCTAAGCGCGTTCCGTGAATTTTCCGAAATGGAGGCATCAGACCTTTGCATGAGCCATGCGGAAAAAATAAAACTAAGTGACACGAAGGCTTTGCAAGTTATTGCGGAAGTGCTAGGGGGAATGCAGCTTCGTGAAATTAAGGAAATATCCATAACGAAGCGTAACATGGTTTTACAAAAACTAAAATCAATTGAGGGGCTAAGCATCAGGCAGATAGCCCGCTTAACGGGGATAGGTTTCAATATTGTCAAAAGGGCATGATGACACAACAGAAACGTCCCCTTGTGTCGAAAGGATAGTGTTTTATGAAAACAACAAAAATTATATCTGTTCTGGCAGCAACCACGTTAGTAATAACTGTATTTTCAACCATTGGTTTTGCCAGTCAAACGTTAAAAAAAGAAACCATGGAAAGGCCATTTAAGGTGATAGGATACTATTCCGGAAGCCTGTTCGATGAACCGATTGAAAGGCTGCAGACGGATAAACTGACTCATGTTATTTATGCTTTTTTGATCCCGCGGGAAGATGGGACATTGGTTGATTTGGAAAAACCGGGGCAGTTGAATAAAATAGTACAAAAAGCACATGCAGACGGGGCCAAAGTTTTTATAGCGGTAGGGGGCTGGTCATACCAAAATCAGCGGCTACAGCCGGTATTCGAAAAAGCTGCTGCTTCCGCTGAGACCAGAAGGATGCTTATAGAAAATATCTGCAGCTTTGTAACCAAATACGGCCTCGATGGGGTGGAATTGGACTGGGAACACCCTCATGCCGATTCCATCACTGATTATGAGAAACTGGTAACGGAACTAAAAAAAGCGCTTGACCAGCAGGGCAAAGAAATTACTGCGGCTATCAACGGCGCCTGGTCGGCGACCGAAGGGCCGGAAGTATCAAGTCTTATGACTGATGCCTGCCTCAAAAGCTTCAGCTTTATAAATGTAATGGCCTATGATATGAAT
>CAYRCG010000188.1:0-2675 GCA_964422685.1 uncultured Syntrophomonas sp.
GCCGCTCACACGCCTCACGCCTCACGCCTCACGCCTAGGGAAGATTGCCACGTCGCTGCGCCCCTCGCAATGACATAAACCCTAATAAATCAGTGAAAATCTGTCAGAAAACAGCATTATCTACCCCCTAATTTCGCCGTTATTTGCGCCGAACCTGCTTTTCAGGGGGTTAATTTGAAAAGATGGAATGTTGGAATGCCGGAACGCGGGGAACTTCCGCAATGATGTTATCCTGCGCCAACCGTGCAGGCTGCTTCCCTGCGGTTATGATTTCTTGGTAAAGAGATAGGTAATCGCTAACCATTCTTTCCTGGCTGAAGTTATCTTCCACCCAGCGACGGCAATCGCTCCTTTTTATTCTATTAACCTTAGGCAGCTTCTCGCATGCCATCTCTACATTATCTACCAGAAAGCCACTTTCTCCATCTTTTATCACTTCCGGCATGGAACCTTTGTTGAAGGCGATCACCGGGGTACCGCAGGCCATTGCCTCAACCACGCTCAAACCAAAGGGCTCGTTAAAATGGATAGGGTGCAATAGGGCCAGGGCATGGCCTAAGAGTTCATCACGCTTATCCGGTCCCACTGAGCCCAAATAGATGATGTTTTTATTGTCGATATGGGGATATATCTGTTGATTAAAATAGTTTTTGTCTTGGATAATTCCGGCGATAAGCAATTGTATGCCCGATTTACGGGCTATTTCTATAGCTTGAGTAGTTCCTTTATCCGGATGAATACGCCCGAAATATAATAAATAGGTACCGGGCTTTGGTCTGAAGGTGAATTCGCTTAAATCTATTCCATGATAAACAGTCGCTAGATAATCCAAATCGGGACTTCTATCAGCGTCACTGATGGAGACATAGTAATTGTAGCGATTATATTTTTGGTAAATAGGAATTATTTTCGGGGAAGAGAAACCATGGATTGTGGTCACCATAGGTGTATTCACTAAGCGGCTGTATGACAAGGGCATAAAATCGTAATTATTGTGGATGATGTCGAATTCATGCGCCTGCTCGAAAAGATGGGCTATATGCATGGCCTCCCATACCTTAGGGTCCATATTGGGGTTTTCCTCATAAGGAGTTGGACACACAAATTCTAATTTAGCAGCGGTTCTGGAATCACCGCTAGCAAACAGTGTTACCTCTACCCCCTTATCGACTAGGCCCTCGGCCAACAAGGATACTACCCGTTCCCAGGGGCCGTAATGCCGGGGTGGGGTTCTCCAGGCTATAGGCGAGAGTAATGCTGCTTTCATTGTCTTGTTCCTCCTTTAGACATCACCGTAGGCTTTCTCAGTTTAGGAGAAGCCGGTAAGAATAATCCGATTCTCTTCCCTAAATTCCCTATACATTTCCTCTAAATGACGGGGGGGATCCTCATAATACATATCACGATTCCAGTTGTTTAAAAAAATGCCAGAGAGCTTTCGGGCTACGTCCTTTTGATTCCTTGCAAAGGCTTGCATAACTTCAGCAACCGGCTTAGGGGAACCGTCGTGGCGGAAAAGGCCGAAATGCCTTTCATGAGGATTTTGTTCCAGGGGGGTTTTATCCCACAGTTCAGGAGCGTAATCCCCATAACACCATGCCATGGCTCCGAGGGTGCCGCTTTGCCGCAACAACGATAAAGCCTTCTCATAGTAAAAAGCCCCCTCGGACTCACTGAAAAGGGTAATGTTACCCTGATATGGGGATTCATAAAGGGGACTGATAATCGGCTGGCTGGGAATGCCGAACTCGCTAAGCAATACCGGTTTACCCCCTAACCATTCGGTTAGCATAACCAAGAAGGGCAGTACCGATACATCTTGGGAGCCCTCCGCCCAGGACAGATAAAATGGATAGCCATGCATAGTAAGGAAATCGCAAAAAATCCCGGCATCCTGGGGGCGCAATTGCCGATCCTCCTCCAGGTCCTCAGCATGCAAGCCTAAAGTTACCAAAGAATCAGGGTCGCTGGATTTGATAGTAGTGCACATTGTCCGCAACCACTCTCGGGCTTCCTCATAAGAATCCGGCTGTAAACAATTAGATGTTTCATTACCCAGGTCATAAGCCCAAATGGCCGGGTGGTTTTTTAGACTTGAGCAAACCTCCTCGAGCAGTTGGGCTTGCGCTTTACGCAGTAATGGGTCGTGATAAAAGTTCGCTATATTTGCGTTTCGGATTTTGCCCTGCGAAAATAACGGGAAACGATGGGAACCATCCGCTTCTTTTAAAAGCCAAAATGGCATCCAATTAGCCCCGCTCATATGGCCGCAAAAGAAAGTGACGATAATTTTAAGCCCGTTTTCTTCGGCTAAATCAGCGGTATTAATTAAATAGCCTAAGGCCTGGGGAGAAACAGACCCGGGATGGGGTTGGAAATCTTCCCAGAGCAGGAATATACGTACTAGCTTCATACCATAGTGGGCTATTTGCCGGAAATTGCTTTCTAATTCCCGGGGGGAAAAATTCCTCCACCAGTACATAGCTTTATCAATAGGCCAATAGTTCACTCCTGTGCAGAAACCGGTTATTTCCATAGATATTTTCCTCGAATTAAAATAAATTATAGCTGTATACTTTTATTAGTGTTGTCGCTAAAGGGGCGTATTATTCCCGTCGCTATATGATTTCCTAGAACTTACAGCGAAAGTATGCTATAGTTAAAGTCGTATAAAC
>CAYRCG010000189.1:0-2553 GCA_964422685.1 uncultured Syntrophomonas sp.
CGAGCGGTATATTCTATTAAGCCGCCATACCCACACGAGCTATTTTCATATTAACTACATGCATAAAATTCAACGATGGGATGGGAGAAAGATGATTATTATACAACCGCAGATTTTGGTGCCCGAGCCCGAATTAGACCCCCGCAAAATAGAAAGCTTAGAAAGATATGCTCGGGTTTGCTATAAATCTGAGGACAAGATGGACAGGGCTGCGGGTCAAGCCGGTTCTTTTCTTAAAGGGCTTATGAAAAGAGGGCATGAATCCATTATCGAGCATGAAAAGATAA
Source organism: uncultured Syntrophomonas sp. (assembly GCA_964422685.1). GTDB lineage: Bacteria > Bacillota > Syntrophomonadia > Syntrophomonadales > Syntrophomonadaceae > Syntrophomonas. The sequence continues at coordinate 288 of CAYRCG010000189.1, forward strand.
CGGTACTTTTTGTTATTGATCGGGGCATATCGCATGAAATAGTACGACATCGAATCGCCGCCTATAGCCAAGAATCTACCCGCTACTGCAACTACAGCCGGGAGCGTTTCGGTCAGGAAATTACAGTCATCGAGCCTTGTTTTTTCCGGAAGGACCCAAAGGCTTATGAATTATGGCATGATTCCTGTATCACGGCGGAGAAGAACTATATGGCTTTGTTGGCAGCGGGCCGTTCTGCCCAGGAAGCCCGCTCGGTGCTGCCCAATTCTTTAAAAACGGAAATAGTGGTAAGCTACAATATGAGGGAGTGGCGCCACTTCTTCCGCTTGCGCTGTGATGCGGCTGCCCATCCCCAGATGCGGCAGGTGGCTATTCCTCTTTTATTGAGGTTAAGAAGGGACTTCCCCGTTCTTTTCGATGATATCGCATATGATCAGGCTTTTCCCGTGGAATACTATGCCCAGACTATCCTGACGGATGCCCTTTTTATACCCCGGGGCTAGTATGAAATGGTGAGGAGTGAGGGGTGAGGAATCTTCCCCCCGCAAAGCATGCCCCCTGGGGGGTAGATGGATTGTATGCGGTTAATAGATAGTATGGTAAAAGAATTATTTAAAAAGGGGTTAACATGAAGGAACTAGTTTTTGGTATAAATGCGGTGACAGAAGCCTTACGGGGGCAACGCCGGGTGTATAAGCTTTATGCCCTGCGGGAACGGCAGGATAAACGGCTCGAGGAGATTCTAACCCTGGCCCGAGAAAAAGAAGTTAGACTGCAGTATTTAGAGAGGAAAAAGTTGGACGGACTTTGCGAGGGCAGACACCAGGGGGTTATTGCCGAAGTGGAGAAATACTCTTACGCAGATTTGGGACAGGTTTTAAGAAATCTAAAAGAACGGGAAAAAGAGAAGCTCCCTTTTCTATTGCTCCTTGATGGCATTGAGGACCCGCAAAACTTCGGAGCCATAATACGGACGGCAGAATGCGCCGGCGTGGATGCTATAATTATCCCTAGCCATAAATCAGTCGAGGTTAACTCTACGGTTAGCCGGGTTTCTGCCGGGGCTGCCGAACATATGGCAATCATCAAGGAAAACAACCTAGTTAATACTATCAATTACTTAAAAAAAGAAGGCTTTTGGGTGCTGGGTGCTGATGCCCAGGCACCAAATAGTTATTTTAATGCTAGCATTCCTAGCCCCACAGCTTTGGTAATAGGTGGCGAAGGAAGGGGAATAAGAAGACTGGTAAGGGAAAAGTGCGACATATTAGTCAGGATACCGATGTTTGGCCGCATTAATTCCCTAAATGCCTCAGTCGCAGCCGCGTTACTCATTTATGAAATTTTGCGGCAAAGGATCAAATCCGGTGCTGAATAGCTTGACGGATAATCTGGATAATGCTTATAATATTGATGTCTGTGTGAACGGCAGGGTTAATTGCATCATAAATAATAATATTTATATATGGAGGCGTTCAAATGCCCAGTTCTGTCGCTGAGACAAATATTTGTCTTACATATCCGGAGATGTGTGATGAGGAAATAGTAGATTTAGCGCAGCTAGGTGACCAATATGCTATTGAGTTCTTAATGGACAAGTATAAGAATTTTGTGCGTGCCAAAGCCAGGTCTTATTTTTTGATTGGGGCTGACAAAGAGGATATCATACAAGAAGGCATGATTGGTTTATTCAAGGCCATTAGAGACTATAGGGCGGACAAGCTTACCTCTTTTAGGGCTTTCGCGGAATTATGTATTACCCGGCAGATTATTACAGCAATTAAGACGGCTACCCGGCAGAAACATATCCCTTTAAATTCCTACGTATCCCTGAATAAACCCATTTATGATGAAGAATCAGAGCGTACTCTTATGGACATTCTTTCCACCACCAGGATATCTAATCCCGAGGAAATCGTCATTAGCCGTGAAGAATTCATGTTTATTGAGAAAAAAATCGGGGAAATCCTGAGTTCGCTGGAATGGAAAGTATTAATGGCTTATCTTGAGGGCAAATCATATCACGAAATTGCCATAGATTTAAAAAGGCATGTTAAGTCGATTGATAATGCCCTGCAAAGGGTAAAAAGGAAACTAGAAAAGTATCTCGAGGACAGGTACGCCATGTAACCAAGCTTTTACTTTCGATTCATGTTGACTTTGCCCGGTTCAGAGTATACAATATTATTTGCTGAGCCGAGCTAGCTCAACCGGTAGAGCAGCTGATTTGTAATCAGCAGGTTGCGGGTTCAAGTCCTGTGCTCGG
>CAYRCG010000190.1:0-2499 GCA_964422685.1 uncultured Syntrophomonas sp.
TATTCAGAGGTAAGGTCAAGATAATCAACAACGGCCGGATTACCGCATTTACTATACCTAGGAAGATCGAACCAACAATGGCCCCCCAGACCGTGAGTTCGAAATTCTTTAACAAGGCTGCCGTAATGACGATAGCCAGAATGTTTAATAACCACCTAAGTACCCAACCCTGCAAATAAGCCCCCTCCTTTCCCACATAAATGTCTGGGTAATAACCCCTCGCTTAAATGATACGGAATTTCCCCGCTTTTTCCAACATCTATTTTCGCGCTTCGACTTATTTCCCGGGAAATATTCTAAATAGTGATATTTTCCCCTCACTTTTTTAGGCTTGCTGATGAAAATACTCCATTATCGCCAAGGCCGCTTTCCGGTTCATTCCCGGAACAGCCGCCATTTCCTCCAACGAGGCTTCTTTAAGTTTGGCTACTGAAGTGAAATGAGCCAGAAGGTTTTTCTTCCTTTGCGGCCCGATTCCTGGAATTTCATCGAGGGCGGAAGCCCTTACCTTCTTAGACCTTCTTTGCCGGTTATAGGCTAGAGCGAAACGATGGGCTTCATCCCGGAGCCTTTGCAGTAAATGCAAACCCTCATCCCGGGCCGCCAAGCGCAAGGGCTGGTTTTCGCCCGGTCGGTATATTTCCTCTTTTTTTTCCGCCAGGGCAAAGAGCGGAATATCCAGGTCCATCTCTTGCAAAACCGCCGCTGCCGCATTGACCTGACCCAAGCCTCCATCTATCAGTATAAAATCCGGTTCCGGCAGAAAAGCCGGATTGCCCTGGCGAGCATTCTCCAAACGCCTTCTTAATGCTTCCGCCATTGAGGCCGTATCATTATTCTGCGCCGTCCTTATTTTAAAACGGCGATAAGCCTTCTTTTCCGGCTTACCTCCAGTAAAAACTACCATGGATGCCACTGTTTCCTCTCCGGCTAGATGCGATACATCGAAACATTCCAGGCGCTGCGGCAGTGTTTCCAAGTCCAGAGTCCGGGCTAAATGCAAAAGGGCAGCGAATTGTCTATTTTCTTCCTTTTCCTTTTCCTCTAGCAGCAAACGGGCATTTTCCAGCAGCATATCCATAAGCTGTTTCTTATCTCCCCTTTGCGGCACCCGCAGTTTTACCCGGCGGGAAGCCTGGCTTCTTAACCAATCCTCCAGCAATGCGGAAGCAGATGGCAGGTGGCTTAGAAGTATTTCCGGCGGGATGTCCGGGTTTTCATCATAATAGTGTTTAATGAAGAATTCCATTGTTTCGTCTTCCCCTTCGGGGATAGGACGCTTCAACCAGTAGGTATCTTTACCCACTACTTTCCCGGCACGGATTCGAAAAACCAGAGCTAAACTTTCCTTTTCCCCACCCAGCCATCCCAGCAAATCCAGATCGTAGGGGGAAGCCAGTTCAATTTGCTGTTTTTCCCCTAACTGGCGCAAAGATTGTATCTGATCCCGCAGGCGAGCGGCTTTTTCAAATTCGAGGTTCCCGGCGGCTACATTCATTTCTGCTTCCTTTTCCCGCACTATCTCCTGGAAATCTCCTTCCAAAAAAGCGATTAATCCCTGCACCCTTTGCCCGTAATCTTCTTCAGATATCGCACCGCTGCAAGGGGAAAGGCACTTGCCCATGTCCCGGTTAAGGCAGGGACGACGCCGGGCCTTCATCGTGCGACAACTGCGCAGGCCAAAAACCGCATTTATAAGCCTGAGCGTATCTCGCAGGGAGGTAACATCTGTATAGGGTCCAAAATAGCGCGATACCCTATCTTTCTTTTCCCGGGCTATATAAACCCGGGGGAATCTATCGGCTACGGTAACTTTAATGTAGGGATAGCTTTTATCATCGCGCAAATCTATATTGTATTTGGGTTTATAGCTTTTTATAAGATTATTCTCCAGGATAAGGGCTTCGACTTCGTTATGGGTGACGATAAAATCGAAATCCTCCACTCGAGCCATCATGGCTTTCACTTTGGGATGCATTTTATCCGGAGCCTGGAAATAGGAGCGCATGCGCTGCCGGAGGACCCGGGCTTTTCCCACATATAATATTTGCCCTTCCTGATTTTTGAATAAATATACCCCCGGCTGCAGGGGTACCTTTTTCAACCTTTCCTTAAGCATCCTATCACCTACCCTCGGCCTCGGCCCGCGTATTAGCCCGAGGTACGTTAATATGAAATGGTGAGGCGTGAGGGGTAAGGGGTGAGGGGTATTAGTGAAAACCCGCTACTTCTTACCGTTCAAGTGCCCTCAATCTCCCATTTCATCGTTGTTTGTGACCTCGGGTCATGGGAGTTAGTATGAAATGGTGAGGCGTGAGGGGTGAGGAGTGAGGCGTATTAGTAATTACCCGCTATTCCTTACCGTTCAAGTGCCTCAAGCTCCCTTTTCATCGTTGTTTGTGACCTCGGGTCATGGGGGTTAATATGAAAATAGCTGCGTGATGGGCGGCTTAATAGAATATACTGCTCGCAGTCTGCGCATGGGCAACACCGGCAGCT
>CAYRCG010000191.1:0-2469 GCA_964422685.1 uncultured Syntrophomonas sp.
GCACACTTCCCAGATCTCGGTTTCCCGGTATTCGCGGCAGTAATATTTAATGTTATAATACGTTAATAGTTAAGCAAAATAAAGTGTTTTTAAGGGGTGGCAACTCTTGTTCATCACTCTCTCCCGGCAAACCGGCAGCCTAGGCGAAGAAATCACCACCTTGCTGGCAAATAAATTAGATTTACCCATTATTAATCGGGATTCGGCTATGAGCCAATGGTTCCCTCCTATTGCCAGCAATCATGAATTACATATGCTATCGGAAAGCCCGACATATTTCCTTAACATTTCGTCACAGGGTATAAGCTTCGCCGATTATCTGGAGGAGAAACTGCGCGAAACCGTTACCGGACAAGCGGCGATAATCGTTGGGCTCGGGGCCCAGATCATATTCGCCGGGCATCCCGAAGCCCTGCACGTCAAAATTATGGCTTCACGGGAGACCCGCAGCGCCAGAATAGCCCAAAGCCATTGCCTGGAGAAAAAGGATGCGGATAGATTCCTCGAAATCACGGATCGCAAACATAGACGCTATGTCAAAACAATCTACGGGCAGGATTGGTCCGATCCATCGCTTTACCACATCACACTTAACACCGGTTTAATAACAGCAGAGCAAGGAGCGGAAATTATTTACGGTTTAGCGCAAAGCAAAGAAGCCCACACTAGGCTACAAACACCCGATACCAAAGAAAAACAAAAGGATGTAACTTTTATGCATCCCTCAGAGGAAGAGTTCGCCAAAATTTTAGACATGCATGGTATCGGCTGGGAGTACGAGCCCACTACCTTCCCTATAAAATGGGACGCCGAGGGTAATGTTATTCAGGCATTTGCCCCCGATTTTTATCTGCCCGAATTCGATACCTATATAGAGCTGACCACTATGGAGCAAAAATATGTAACCGAAAAAAAGAAAAAAGCCAAGCTGCTTAAGAAACTATATCCCGGCACTAATGTTGCCATTGTTTTTAAAAAGGATTTTTATAGTCTAGTGCGGAGGTTTAGATTGCGCGAAGGGATTGGCGAAGGACCTAACGGGGGAAATGAAAGCAGATGAATATGCACGGGATAGGTAAAATAGTATTTACAGCCGAACAGATCGCAGAGCAGACTGCCATAATAGGACAAAAAATCAGCCGCGACTACCGGGGCAAAAGCCTGGTCATTGTAAGTGTCCTCAAAGGTTCCCTTTACTTTGTGGCCGATTTAACCCGGTATTTAACTATTCCCCTGAGTATTGATTTCCTCGCCATAGGCGTATCGCCCGAAGCGGAAAATAAACCGGGAGCAGTGCGCTTCACTAAGGATTTGGATGTTAATATCAGCGGGAGGGATGTGCTTTTAGTAGAGGATGTAATCGGCACCGGCCTTACCCTTGCCTATATATGTAAACACCTGGAAACCTACAACCCGGCCAGTTTAAAAATCTGCACCCTTTTGGATAACCCAGCTGAGCGCCTCCTGCCCATAACCATAGATTATCGCTGCTTCATCATGCCGGATGTCTTCCTTATCGGCTACGGTCTGGACTATGATGAAGAATATCGTAACCTGCCCTATATTGCAGAGTTGCGCCATAATAAATGAGGCTGCGACCCTACCTGCCTTTACCGTTCCCGAGGCGCAGAATCTGCAGGCGGGTAACGATAATAAACCTCATCCCAGCCATCCCGGTTATTGCTATTAGCACCTAAACTTATATAACTACGCTCCCAGAATTGAAAACTATGATCATATTTCATTAGTATAACGGTGGTTAAACAAGTGCCGTAATCGGGACTAGCCACGAATAGAGGGGCTAGAATTCTTTCCTTTTCCAAACCAACCCCCGTATCGGGTAAGTCCTTATCATCCGGCAGTTCCCTATCCCCCATCAAAGCAAATAGCTGTTCCGCCCTAATATCATCATTTTGAACAATCCGGGTGAGCGCCTTAATCCCTTTGTCTACCTTAGGCCAGGGTGTGTTCAGCGAAGCATTGCTCAAACCATGAACCCCGGCGGGGACTTTGTAACCGTTCCCTGCCCGGCTGGAATAATAATACATAGACGCCTTGTCACTTAGTAAAAGATTATAATCGTTGAAAATATTATCCCCCCGGGAGAGCCCGCTCAAATAATCCTCCGGGGCCAAGCCACCGCCCAAATAGTCCTTTACCAAAAGCCCCCGGGACTTGGCATCCGTCCGTATACCTGAAGGATCCCGGTAGTTAGTCAAAGCCGCAAAAGAGCCGCCGGTAGTTACCCCCATCCAGGTGCCATCTTCGTTTAGGTCCCTTCCCGCCAAGACATTCGGATGATCCCGCCAAAAAACTGCCGCCGCCGTAGGGCGCCGGTAAAACTCATCACGATTGGCGGCTACCACCAACCTATAATGGGGATGACAATCATAAGCAAAAAGTATTGTGCACATAATCACCTATTACAACCTTATATTTATAATCTAAGGGCAACAAACGATGGTCGCC
>CAYRCG010000192.1:0-2434 GCA_964422685.1 uncultured Syntrophomonas sp.
AATCGGCAAATTAGATTTATCGGAGGATGAATTGCTTATTTATGGTTTATTAAAAAAAGAGATAGAGCTTTCAAGACGAGAGATAGATTTAAAATCTGGATTTGAAAAGTCAAAAACCCTTAGAATTATAAATAGTCTTCTAGATAAAAATATTATGCAAAAACTAGGCAAGGGTGCCGGAATAACTTATAAATTAAAATAATTTGACCGCAGGGAAAAAAGTAGATTGGAGCCTGAATTCCAGCTAGTCGACAATGGTCCGGTTTGGAAAAACCAGGCTTAGGTCGATTTCTAACTCGGGGAGGCTGATAAAAAATAAGGGGTAAGATAGCCCTTTCCACGCGGGCGCTTGCGCTTGGGGTATAATAAAAGCGCCTTGTTTGGCAAAAGGGATAGATAAATAAGTTCCCGGACTAATTTGCCGGCGGGATGACAATGGTGCGTTTTATATTGCTGGCTCTGCTGGCAGAGTCTGCAGGGATTAAATTACATTTTGCTATGAACAGGCTGTTTTTCTGGGGTATAATATCTTATGGTAAATGGTGTTTGCAGCGCTGTGTTGATACTGCTCTATAGTTTCTTTCGGTGCTTAAACGAAGCCAAATACTTATGAAAGGTGGGAGCGGAATGTCCGGGAAACGAAGTGTCGTTAATTTTTCGGAGTTTCGCGCCATGCGTAAACATCTTATTAAACTGGATAAACTCGATGAGCGACATTATTACCAGCAGGCATTGCAAAAGGCAAAAGATGTAGCAGCTATGTTAAAGGAGCATTACGGGGTTAAGCAGGTTTATCTCTATGGTTCTCTAGCCTGGGGGGGATTCGACCAGCATTCAGATATCGATCTTTACCTGGTAGGTTTTCAAGGAAACTACTGGAGGGCCTACAGTGAAGCGGAAGATATCGCTGCCCCGATAGAGATAAGTTTGGCCTGTGAGGAAGATTGTATAAATTCCTTAAAAGATAAGGTTTTGGAGAGGGGGGTATTGCTGTGATTGATAGGATTGAGTATCTTACTTTGAAGGCGCGGGTGGATGAGGAGCTTGAAAATCTTAAACGTTTGGAAACAGGACTGCGGAAGCTAAAGCTTTTTCCAGGAATTAAGGCGGAGTCATTAAATGGTTTACCATTGGAGGATGAGGTGTCATGCAGGGTTATTGGTTCATATTTACATGATTATTATTCTGGTTTGGAAAAGGTATTTATCCATGTAATCAAGAGTTTTGGAGAGAGTTTACCTGCCGGAACCCAATGGCACAAGGAACTATTGGAGAAAATGAGTTTAAATATACCCGGTGTTCGCACTGCTCTTATCGGTAAACAAACTGCTGTTAAAGTTGATGAATTAAGAGGATTCAGACATGTTTTCCGTAATGCCTATGGATTCAGAATTGACCCCGTCAAAGAACAAGCCTTGCTGACAAATTTACCGGCAATTGCCAAGTCCATAAAAAAGGATATTCAGGAGTTCTTTCAGCAAATGGATCAAATCATTCTAGAATAAAGTCCGGGGTCAGGCCCCGGAATTATTCTTACCAATACTTGTTTTGATATATAAACCTTGAGGAAGCTTTTATCATATTGCCGGGGAATGTGCTTTCCTGCCCTTACTCCCTATGACGATTTTAATGCTGCTGCCTGGTGGCAAGGGATATGGGGACAGGTCCACGGTCCCCATGTCCCAAAGGGAAATAATAGGGGGGAGAAGGAATTGATATCAGTTGTTTTAGCAGGTGGTCAAGGTTTGCGTCTATGGCCGGAGAGTACGGAAGAGCATCCAAAACAGCTCTGTGATTTTTTGGGGAGAGGGAGTTTGCTGGCTATGACCCTGCAGCGTTTGCAACCGTTAGGTTCACTGCTGGTAGTGGCCGGAGAAAACCAGCGGAATATGTTAGTGCCGGAAGTGGCTGCTTGGCAGGCGGGCTTGCTTACCGAACCGCTGGGCAGAAATACAGCTCCGGCGGTGGGGTTGGTGCTGGCAGCCACCCAGTATGCTGGTGACGAGGTTTTAGGTTTCTTCCCAGCTGATCATCATATAGAAAATGATGTAGAGTTCCGCCGTGTTTTGGAAGTAGCAGCGGGGCTGGCTCGGCAGGGATACCTGGTTACGGTAGGGATTGTTCCTGCTTATGCGGAGACTGGTTACGGCTATATTGAGCGGGACGGGGAAATGGAGCTTGACAGCGGAGCTTATGTAGTGAAGGCTTTTCATGAAAAACCTGATGCATCTACGGCTCGGGGATATTTACATAACGGGAATTTTTATTGGAATGCGGGCATATTTCTAGCTACGGCCAAAACCTGGCGGGGGTTGATGCAGGAGTTTATGCCAGGTGTATATTCTTACATATTGCAGGGCCAGGATGCCTACCGGGAGGTCTACACTGATTTTCCTAATATCTCTATCGACTATGCCATAGCGGAAAAATGCCG
>CAYRCG010000193.1:0-2330 GCA_964422685.1 uncultured Syntrophomonas sp.
CAACACCGGCAGCTTGCCTCGTGGCTCAAGGGGTACCGCGCGGACTTCCCGTCCAGGGGAAGTGGCGCGCCCCGTCATCTGTCATCTACCCTCCGCCCTCCGTCTACCGACCGCTATGCAACCATACAACACGACATCCTCGCCCAGGCGCGTGAGCTCTATCCGCAAGTCCTTGGCATTGAGCGGGAAGACCTCTGCTTTTACCCTGTCCTCGAGTGGCTGCAGGAGGAAATCCTGCCAACCAAAACTAACAGCCCCGCCCAAAACAATTTTCTCCGGATTGAATATGTTAACCAAGTTGCCAAGAGCCAGCACCAGATAATCCAAAACGCGGTTTACAATTTCTAATGCTTCCCTGTCGCCCCGGCGGGCGGCATCTCCAACTTCCTTAGCCCCAATCACCGGATATTCCGCAAATATCCCCCGGCCTTTCTTTTCCTTACGCAATTCTTCGGCTATCTGAGCTATGGCAGTTCCCGAAGCCTGCGCCTCTAAACAACCCCGCCTTCCACAGCCGCAAATCCTTCCCCGGGGTTCTACTATCATATGTCCTATTTCCCCGGCCCCCCCGGTTTGCCCCCGGTAGAGCTTACCCCCTGTTATTATCCCCCCACCTATTCCGGTGCTGATAGTAACATATAGGAGGTTCTGGCATTTCTGCATCTGGCCGAAATAATACTCTCCCAGAACTGCCATATTGGTATCCTTATCCACCAAAGGCTCCCAGCCTAATCTAGCCTTTAGCCCCTCCTTAATGTTTACCCGCCCCCATTTCAAGTTTGGCGAGTCCCAAACCACCTTATCGGGAAAGGATAGTGGTCCGGGGGTGGCTACCCCGATAGCCCGCACTTTGTCTGATTTTATACCCTCGGCTTTTAACATCTTCTGCACTCCGGCCGCGATACGATCCAGGACATCTTCCGCACCCTTTTCGCTTTGGGTAGGGAATTTATGGCGATGCCAGAGACGCCCCTCAGGTGTAGCAATAGCCAGCAGTACTTTGCTGCCGCCTAGATCCACGGTAACAATGAATCCCCGGTCACCCGACCCGCTATGGGGACCCTTTTCATGTATATTATCTCTATCACTATTCATTACCATCCCGCTCCTTGGCAAGGTGCTTTACTATATCTTATACTCCCCGGCCTAGCACTATATCATGCAATGCCCGGGCTACCCCTTCTTCCTCATTGGAAGGAGCTAAATAATCGGCAACTGCTTTAACCTCTCCCGGAGAATTAGCCATAGCTACACCTATTCCGGCCCATTTTATCATAGCCAGATCATTATAACTGTCGCCAAAAGCGAGAACCCTCTCCCGGGGAATCCCTAAGTTGTATGCCAATATCTGTAAAGCTAAGCCTTTATCAACCGAACGTTTCATGACTTCCAGGAAGACCGGTTTGGAACGGGTAATATGCAATTCTTCTGCATAGCGTTGCTTCAAATCCCTTTCAACAGAAAGTATCTTTTCCTCATCGAAAATAGTAGCTAAAATTTTCGGAGTATCTTCCTCCCGGGAAGCGGCCATGAGATCATCGTAGAATCGGGGTTCCATTCCGGACAGCTCGGCATAATATTTTGCTTCCGGGCTCCATCTATCTATACAAAAACGATCATTAAAATAGCTCTGGTAAAATATACCACGGTCACGGAAATACAGCATTATCTCCGCGGCTAGATAGCGCGGCAATGGTTCAAAATGAAGGATTTCCCCGGACTGGTCCTCTTTTATTAAGGCTCCCTGGTAGGTTATCAAAGGCAAATCTATCTGCAATTCACGAGCATAAGGCAAGGCTGATTGAAACATGCGCCCGGTAGCCAGCGTAACTCTTATCCCCATTTTTTGCACCGTATTTATAGCTTCTCGGCACGCTTCCGGTACCCTCCAGCGGGAATCGAGCAAAGTATCATCGAGATCAATCGCTACTAGTTCTATTGACATATCTTCCTCCTAGCATTAGTGAAAAAGTTTTTCTGCCTATACCAAGAAGCCGGACACCGCCCGGCTTCTTAGCACTGATTTTTACCAATACCCCTTACGCCTCACCTTTCCCGAGAACACTAAAGGACTGTTCCCTTGCGCTTTCCTAATGCCTGAAGCGGAAGGTCCGGTCATCCACAAAGAAACTGATAACAAAACTAATTAGACTGATAAGTATAGCGCTGACAATTGCCCAACCAAAGCCGTGAATATCGAAACCTTTAACTGTAGCCGAGGTTATCCATAGCATTATTCCATTAATAACAAAGGTAAAAAGCCCTAAAGTAAGAATATTCAGAGGTAAGGTCAAGATAATCAACAACGGCCGGATTACCGCATTTACTAT
>CAYRCG010000194.1:0-2303 GCA_964422685.1 uncultured Syntrophomonas sp.
GTCCCCGTGACACCCTTCAAAAGGACGTGACAAAAGGACCGTCCCCGTGACACCCCCCACGGGCGCATATTTGCAAAAAATAACCCGGAACAATTCATAGCCTTCGAAGATATTGTCCAAGGGTTTAAATCACCCACGGGGGAATCACTGGGAGAACCGGCTATAGGACGGGGAGGCTATATGTTAAAAGGTCTTAGTATGTTGGATAAAGAGACGGGGAAAGGCAAAACCGGGCCTCAATGGACACTGGGAGCGCAGGTAGTCGAGGTGGAGGCTAACTTAAAAACTTGCACTTATCGCCTAATAACCGCCTCCACCGTTATCGACATCGGCAAGGCCGTAAACCCCGAATCCGCAAGGGCTATGATAGCCGGAGGTATGGCCATGGGTATTAGCCTATCCAGCCGTGAGGCTTACACCTACGATGAACAGGGCATACCGAATTCCCCCAACCTGCGCACCTACAAGCTTATGCATATCGGGCAAGAACCGGATTATCGGGTAGGTTTTGTGGAAACGCCGGATACATCTGCGCCTTACGGGGTACGCAGTTATTCGGAACACGGCATTATTGCCATGCCCGCCGCGCTGGGCAATGCACTTTCGGCGGCATTCGGGAGACAACTCACCTCATTTCCTTTCACCCCAGAAACTATTTGGCGCACGGTACCGGAAGGGGGAGAATAATGATAGCCTTTGATTTCATTTATTGCCGGCCATATTCCCTTAAAGAAGCGGTAGATGCCTACACAGAATTGCAAAGCGAAGGGAAAAAGACTATGTATTACGCCGGAGGCAGTGAAATAATTTCTATGTGCCGCCGGGGCGATATTCAGCCGGAAGCGGTAATTGATATCAAGAATATTCCCGAGTGTACATCATTATCACTCGATAACCAGGAACTGCATATCGGTTCGGCTTGTAACTTAAAGCAAATCAGCTTGTCCAATCTTTTCCCGTTATTAAGATTGGCCTGCGGCAGAATCGCCGATCATACCAACCAATGCAGGATTACACTAGGGGGCAATCTTTGCGGCACTATTATTTACCGGGAGACTTCCCTGCCCCTATTACTGGCGGATGCCAATATCACCCTTTACGGACCCGAAGGAGAACGCACCGCACCCCTAAGCAGTGTTTTTAATGAGCGGATGCAGCTAAAGCCGGGGGAAATGATAGCTCAGCTGCATATCCCCACTTGGGCATTATCCGCCCGCTATGCACATATAAAAAAGACCGCCAACGAAAAGATAGACTATCCGCTAATTAGCATCGCGGCCCTTTGGAAGGATGATTATATGCGGATAGCCTTCTCCGGCGTTTGCCCCTACCCCTTCCGCAGCAAAGATATCGAAAATGTTTTGAACTCCCCCTCTAGCCCCTGCAGTGAACGGGTCGACCAAGCCATTACATTACTTCCGGGAGCAATAATAAATGACGCCAAGGCTTCAGCTGATTACCGCACTTTTGTGCTAAAAAACACCTTGCAAAAACTTTTGGAGGATGAAAAAAATGCTACGATATGAAGGCAAAATCGTAATATCCTTAAATATAAATGGGGAGAAACACGAACTAGCCGTGCGGCCTTCCGACATCTTAATCGATACGCTCAGGGAAAAACTTGGATTGACAGCCGCAAAATCTAGCTGCTTAAACGGCGATTGCGGAGCCTGTACTGTAATGGTAGACGGTTGGCCGATAAAGTCCTGCCTTATGCTATCAGTAGAAGCGGAAGGGCATGAAATTTTAACCGTAGAGGGACTAGGCGGCACGGCCGCGGTGCAAAAGGCATTTGTAGATGCAGACGCTTTTCAAAGCGGTTATTGCACCCCCGGCTTTTTGATGGTATGCCACGCTCTTCAAACCCAAAATCCCGTCCAGCCGGCTGAGGATATAATTGAAGAATGGCTGCAAGCAAATATTTGCCGTTGCACCAGCTATAAAGAAATACGCCAGGCAGTACAGCAAATGTATGCATTGCCGTGATTAATAATCGATTTGTTTACCATTTCATCCGGTTATTACCTCACTCTAGAAAACGGAATAACAACATAACTCCGCCGGAGCTGTCCTGGGAAGCGCCTTTGAACTCCGCCAACGAAGCTTTCATCCTTTCCAATATTTTATCCAATTCGTGTTCCTGTTTTATGATTTCATTTAAATGAATAGTAATATAGGCTTCTGAGAATTCATCGCCATCTTCGTTTTTTATTTTGGCTACAGCTGGAGTAAAAAGCATTAACATATCCCCTTGCATAAAGTTGATATGATTCTGATGGAAATTCATGTTTTCCATACTGGCT
>CAYRCG010000195.1:0-2288 GCA_964422685.1 uncultured Syntrophomonas sp.
TACAAATATCCATGTCCCTGCCATCAATTACCCTCCTTTTATTTTTAATAAGGTTTTTAAAGTTATTTTACTTCAACCTTAGCCGTATTCAGCATCCATTCAGCCAGCTTGGCGGCACAAATTTCCGGCTCGTCTTCGAGCTTGACTCCGGCAGCTTTCGCCGGGGGCAGGCTGAATTCAACGATCTTAACCTTGCTGTCCGCAGCCGCAGCTGCCACAGTGGCAACGGGTTTCTTCTTAGCCGCCATAATCCCCTTCATAGAGGGGTAGCGGGGTTCGTTCCAGCTAACCTGGCTGGATACTACTGCCGGCAGGCTTACTTCCGTTACTTGGGTTCCGCCATCAGCTTCACTGGTACAGGTAGCCGCGCTGCCAGCAACCTCCAAAGCGGTGATAACATTTACATGGGGCAGTCCTAAGATCTCGGCTACACGAGTGGGAACCTGGGATGACCCATCGTCTGCTGCCACATGGCCGGCGAGAATGAGGTTCGGATTCTCCCCTTTGATAGCTTCGGCTAAGGCAACAGCCCGAGCATACTCATCAGCAGCGGTATCCTGCTGCACCAAAATACCCCGGTCGGCACCCATGGCCAGAGCGGTACGGATAGCATCCATGGCTTTGTCGGAACCTGCGGCAAGGACAACTATTTCCTTGGCTACACCCTTTTCCTTTAATTGGATGGCGCCCTCAACAGCAACTTCATCATACGGGTTGATGATCAGGTTGATACCGGCATCGACTATTTTGCCATCCTTCAATTCGATCTTGGCTTCTGTGTCAAATGTCTGCTTAACACACACTAGAACCTTCAAGTTCATTCCTCCTTTTCACTAATTGTTTTCAGGGTTTTTTACTATAACCTGGTTTTACTGACTGCAGTTGTAGCTTACCACCCCCATGAACGGATATTATATGTTCTTGCCTACGGCAATTTTACCGCCAAGTTTATTGCCAAACCTGGCCGAGATCTAAAATACAATCATCATAAACCTTTCGCCATTTATATCTTATTTCCTGCTTTTTGGGTTGGATAGGCAAAGTTTTTTCTTCGGCGAACATAATTTACTGTTTCTTGTAGAAAAAGGTAGCCGCGGGGATTAGGTTTAGTTCCCGGGCTTGAAATATCTGCTCGGTGCTGCCGATGAATAATACCCCCCCAGGTCTAAGAGCATCGACAAACCTTTGATATAGACTAGCCTTAGTTTCTTCTGTAAAATATATTACCACATTCCGACATAGAATCAGGTCGAAGTCACGGGGGAATATATCTCTCAACAGGTCATGCCGCTGAAAACTAATCATTTTCTTCAGCTCATCCCTGGCCTGGTAATAGCCTTCCTGGGTTTGAAAGAATCTTTTTAACCGGCCCGGGGAAAGACCTTGAATCGCTTTATCGGAATAAAGACCCATACCCGCTTTCTCCAACACTTCCTGGTCCAAGTCGGTAGCTAATATCCTGCCGGAAAGGGGAAAACCTCTTTCTCTAAACATAATAGCCAGGGAATAGGGTTCCTCGCCGGTGGAGCAGCCTGCACTCCAGACCTTCAGGGTATTGCGCTCTTTGAGCAGTGCCGGGATGACTTCCTTCTCCAGGACTTCCCAGTGATTGGCGTTACGGAAGAACTCCGATACGTTAATAGTGATATGGTCTAAAAAACGGCGGTATATTTCTTTGTCGCTGGTTAATAAGTCGACAAAGTTTTTGTAGTCAGGAGCGTCTACCGAGCGCATGAAACTATTGATGCGCCTTTCCATCTGCGGCCGTTTATAGGCCTGCAGGTCTATCCTGCTCAGGGTTTCGAATCTCTTGATAAACCAGTCCCAATCCAGGGCATTTCCCACCAACCTCTCCCCCTAGTTTGTAATTAGTCCATGAGTCCATGTCATTCCAGGCACTATACTGTCATTCCGGGTACTATACTGTCATTGCTATAAATAAGGACTAAAGATTGCCACGTCGCTTCGCTCCTCGCAATGACAAGGGCAGCATTATTATTCGTTTATCGCGGTGCAGCTTTGCCGCATGATAATTCCGGGTACTATACTGTCATTGCTATGAAAGGGGTTTTTAGACGCAGATTTACGCTGACCCTTCGGGCGCTGATGGACGCTGATAATATCCCAACCATTAAACAGCGGATGGCCCTGACCCTTTTCGTTTATCGTGGTGCATGCAGTGCGTGAATATTCCGGGTACTATACCGTCATTCCGAGCTTGCGAGGAATCTTCCCCCTCACGCCTTACCCCTCACTCGCCTTAAGGGCTTTATCCACGGCCTTTAGCG
>CAYRCG010000196.1:0-2270 GCA_964422685.1 uncultured Syntrophomonas sp.
GAAGTGTTTTGGATTTGCCCGTCAAAGTCGGACAGGTGGTAGCACCGGGCAGCCTGCTGGCCCAATTGGGTTCGACAGCCCAACTGGAGGTAAAGGCGGAAATTCTCAGTGATGAGTTAAGAAGGTTAAAGCTGGGGCAGAATGTTCAGATTAGTGCTCCCGTGCTAGGCGATGAGATACTCCATGGCCAAGTCACTAAGATCTATCCCCAAGCCTATGAGAGAACTTCTGCCTTAGGAGTTATACAGCGGCGGGTTCCGCTTATTATCTCTCTGGGAGAAAGCGCTAACCTGCAACCGGGTTATGAGGTGCGGGTGGCCATAGAGATCCTGCGCAAGGAAGGGGTTATCATGCTTCCCCGCGAAACCTTGCGGCTTGACGAAAAGGGGAATTATCTTGTGTGGCTAGTGGTTAAAGGCCGTGCAGAACAGCGCGCTATAAAGGTCGGAGAAAAAAACCAGCAATGGGCGGAAGTAAGGCAGGGAATTAAGGAAGGGGACTTGGTAGTTAGGGACGGCAGCCGGGAACTAAAGGAAGGCGGTCGAATTAAAGTGCTTGAGGTCGATTTATAACCTGGGGAAATAGCAAAAAACGTTTCCTTTTTTGTGTTGCGGCTGTTTTTACAAAAGCATACATTCCTGTGGTACAATAAAAAAAGCTGAAAAATATGTTTCTCGGGCAAGATGTTTCCAGTACAATTCTCGAATAAAAAAGAGGAGAAAACAGGAAAATGCAAGGAAACGATCCTTCCTATCATGATTACGAAGAAATAGATCTCCGTGACATATTTAAAACCCTAAACAAGTGGAAATATTGTATTGTTGCAATAATGCTGATTGCCATGTTTCTTAGCGGTATAATTAGCTTTTACTTATTAGAACCTGTTTATGAGGCAAGCACCGTAGTTTCAGTCTGCCAAGCCCGATTTAAACAGGAAAGCTCCTCAAATAATATAGCAGATACTGTTAATGAGCTGGGGGAAATCCCGTATATGAGTGCCAGCGGCTATGAACAACAAGTAAAATCACCGAACGTAATAGGGGAAGTCATAAAGAAGCTGCAATTACCTTATAGCAGGGGCTTACTCAAATCCTTGATTAATACTGAGCAATTACCTAACACCAACTTGATTGTTATAAAAGTAAGTAACAGTAATCCGGAATTGGCGGCAAATATTGCGAATACCCTGCGGGAAGAATTTATCTTACATATTAATGAAATCAACAAAAGAAAAATGGTCCAATCCCTGGGTATTATGGAGGAGGAATGGCTGCAAAAAGAAGAAGTCGATCTCGATGCTGCTAGCGAAAAGTTAAAAGTACACAAATTACAGTCCCGCTCGGCAGAATTCCTAAACGATCAGCTGAATAAAAAACGGGAAGATTTGATAAATTATCAGTCATGGCTGACTAAGGCTGATATCGAACGGGCCGGCCTGCAAGAGGGGATCAAACAACTGCAAGAGATTATTGCTTCAACCCCCCGTACTTTGACCACGACCAGTACCGCCGAAGGAATAATATATGCCGACCTTCAGGGTTTAGATATAAAAGATGGCATGGTTAGCAGTGAACAGATCAATGTGAACTATACATCTATAATAGAGGTCTATAATAGTAAAACAACCGTATTGGCTGAACTCAATATGCAGATAAATAAAACTGAGCGGGAAATTGTCAGGCAGGAAAAGGAGATCCGTGATCTGGAAACGGAACTAATAAAAAACCAGATTGTTGAAAAAAAGCTGCAAACTGAAGTTAGCAGGAGGGAAGGTGTCGTAACCTTGTTGTCCGCCAAAATAGCCGAATTGAAAATGGCAGAATCGATCAATTTAGCGGATAATAACATCATAACTGTGTCCGAGGCCATGATTCCTGAAGCCCCGGTAAAGCCGAATAAAAGTCTTAACCTATCTATAGCCGCAGTTCTCGGTCTGATGCTGGGTACCTTTGGCATATTCCTTATAGAATACCTTCATGAAGATAAATCTGATAGGCAAGTTATTTGACTCAGTAATCGAGGAACTGCCCATCAGATTCGAAATTGCGGTGCGAATGGGTTGCTAATCGCCTCAGTTTAGCACTACATTTTATTGCATTGCATTATGGCTACCCGGCGATTGACGTCATCCCAATTTATGAGATTCCACCAGGCTTCAACCCAGGCCGCCCGCTTGTTCCGGTACTTTAGATAATAAGCATGTTCCCAGACATCTACTATCAGCAAAGGGACTGCGCCCCATTGGGTTAGGTCCTGGTGTTTCTCCGCCT
>CAYRCG010000197.1:0-2249 GCA_964422685.1 uncultured Syntrophomonas sp.
TCCCTTTTCATCATTGTTTGTGACCTCGGGTCATGGGGGTTAGTATGAAAATAGCCCGTTTAGGTATGGCGGCTTAATAGAATATACTGCTCGCAGCTTCCTTAATAGCGACCGCAGGGAGCATCCAGTGTGTCCGCGGAGACGGACGCTGCGCATGGGCAACACCGGCAGCTTGCCTCGTGGCTCAAGGGGTACCGCGCCAATCCCCCGTCCATGGGAGGTGGCGCGCTCGTGACGTCCTGTCACTCGCCCCCTTTCGCCTGCTCGGCTTCGCTGGGTGTTGCATCCATGCTTCGCCAATCGCTCGCTGGTATATTCCTATCGCGCCGCCCCACGTCACTCCGAGCCTGGCGAGGAATCTTCCCCCCCGCAACGCACACCACCCCGGGGAAGAATTTCCCCGCCCCCATCCCTTCCAACACCAACTTCGTCATCCCCTTATATGTTTTCTAATAAATCGGCAAGGGGTTGCAATTTTGCGAAAAGAGTCGTCGGATTAGGCAACAGGTGCCAGCCTTGTGCTAGATCTACTGTATAGGCAAAGGATAACAGGAAAAGCAATAGAGCATAGCCATATTCGGCCCTCCAAGGGTTTTTCAAAATATTGCGCCCTTCCATTAGTAAAAACAGCAGAAAAAAACTCGCCAGGCTTATAAATAGGTAATAATACATTTTAGTCAGTCCTTCAACAGCCAGATTTATAGTAACCCCGGTTTATTTAGCGGAAGCGGAAGCTCTTTTGACTGAGCATGGTATTGGCTATCTCGGTTCTCACCGTTATATCGCTTTCTATTAGCGGAAAATAAATGTCCCAATCACTAGATAGTTCTTGCCATAGCTGGGGCTCCCGTCTGTGCAGAAGAAGACCCCAGCCAAAAACGTCACTATTCAAGAGTTGGGCTTTTTTTATACAGGCAGTGGTTTCCCGTTTGATTTCCTGGGCGGCCAGGCGCTCCAATTCCCCCTTATGCTTTAGGGTTAAAAGCTCACCGCTTTTACTTTGCTCGAAAAATATCAGATCTGCTTGCACCTCTATCTTCATCTTTAGTTCTCCCTTTTCGAGCTGAGGGGTCATTTTGCTGGCGAATTGCCGCAACTCCAGGCTTATTACCTGGTCAGGTTTGGAAGGGAAAGTAAAATCTATCATTCCCCCGTGAGCGGAGCGGGCCTGCATCCAGCGGTAACCCCGGCTTTCTGTCTTATCAAATGCCCCTACCATCCGACGGCCTTTGAAAACAGCCGTACCATCTATAAGCATTTTTCCTCCTTTTATAGCCATCTGAGGAACTGCCGGCTCGATACCGGGGGTACATAACCTAAGTATGAATTCGCGTACATTAGTAGCAACATAAACCCCGGATAGTTCTTCCTGATGCTCCATTATCGTTTCCAGCCCCCGCCCGGAATAGGGGCTAAGTGGCATAGGGTATGATAGAATATCTTCCGGGCTGCAACCGTTGCTTAGCAATAGGTTAGTATCAGGGCGAATACTACGGTTGCGCAATAGAAAATCCCCCAAAAGGGCCAGGTCCTCCCGGGCGAGTTCCTCCCCGATTATGAAGCTGTGCACCGCGTGCCATTCGGGGAGTCGCGCCAGGGTTAGCATAGTGCGCCGGGCTGCTTCGGCTACCCCAGAACCGGTGATCGATAAAACCGTAGCGGTAGAGGTCTGTGCCCCGCTTTCAGTGGGGGCGCTGGGTTTTATCAATTGGGTAGTAAAAATGAATTTTCCTTCCGGGGATAGCTCTATGCCGGCACCGGTGCAAACAGCGCTTTTACCGAGCTCGTGGAGGTCCCAACAGGCGCTGCAATTAGACAACAATAATAAAAGTATTAAAATTAAAAGCTTTCTTGGCATAGTCAACCCCCATAGACATCCGTCACTTTTCTTCCGGCTTCCGGCTTCTGTTTTCGGGTCTCCGTTCTCCGTTTCCTCATGGCATCTTTAGCTCAATCCACGATGATAAGGGGTTATAGAGCGGCCAATCATAAAACTGGCTAAGGGAAAGGTAGATGCCCAGGATTAGGACTGCCGTGAACAGGCCCAGTTCCCGGTACATCTTCTCCTGGAGCAAATCGGGGACCTCCCAGGCGATTATAATTAAATAGATTAGCAATAGTAGCGCTACCATAGCTGCCGGTAACTCCCTTCATAAAAAGGTGGAAGGTCCTGGTCATAATTAGCGTAACCCCTGTCATTGCTATGAATAAGGACTAAAGATTGCCACGTCGCTTCGCTCCTCGCAATG
>CAYRCG010000198.1:0-2243 GCA_964422685.1 uncultured Syntrophomonas sp.
ATATTCCTATCGCGCCGCCCCACGTCACTCCGAGCCTGGCGAGGAATCTTACCCCTCACGCCTCACGCCTCACTCCTTACCCCTCACTCCCCGGGGGAAGAATGCCACGTCGCTTTGCTCCTCGCAATGACAAGGGCGTTATACATTCCAAGCCGCTCACACGCCTCACGCCTCACGCCTAACGCCTAGCGCCTAGGGAAGATTGCCACGTCGCTTTGCTCCTCGCAATGATATAAAGCCCGGGCCATTGGGTTGGGGGGGTTAGGAGAAAAAAAGCCGGGATAAAGGAATTTGCCGGAAGCGGGGAGAATTTATATAATGATAATATAAATCATTGAGGAGGTTTAGGATTTGGACCTTACAGAGATTACCATACGAAAAGACGGCAAATGGTATTTTGGCAAAGCGGAAATGTTTCGCCGCAATATTTTAAATATCCTGGCCGCCAATATACGGAAAGAGAATGATTGCTATGTTATCAGGTTAGGTAATGATGTTAACCCTATAACAGTAGAGGATTGCCCTTTTCTGGCTATGGGATATATCGAAGAGGAAGATGGGCGCATAAAGCTACGTTTTCATGACCTGCAAGAAATGGAACTCAATCGTGAATTGAAAATCACCTTTAAGGAAGACGTTCCTTATATTGATTTTAAATGGGAGGCGGATACCCGTTTAAGCCGGGGAGTATATTGGAAACTGAGCAATTATTTCGATTTCCGAGGCGAAGAGGTTTACATCGTTCCGCCAGGGATTGGTGAAAGTATTGAGGCGTAAAACAATGGGGATATTTTTTATGCCGCTATGCCCTTGTCATTACGCGGGCATAGCATTATAGTTCCGGGCCCGTTCCTGCCCGTTCGGTCAACTTTTGGCAGCCATGAATATTGGCTAAAGATTACCGCGTCGCTACGCCCCCGCGATTTACAATAAACCGGCCATTTTAAGCGCAGCGGGGGGAAGCCGACTTCCGTCCTCCGATTTCCGTTGTCTATTCTGTTGTCTATAACCGCCCTCGTTCGGGGCGGCGGAAATGGGATTCATCAACGGCCAAAGCTCGGTCTAATTCTGCTAGCATTTTATCCTTATCTTGCGGCAACATCCCATAAACATTCCAGTAATTATTGATATGGTCACTTAGAAGTTGGGTATTATCGCATTCAAGGTTTTCGATCAATAAGCGCACTTCCCGCAAGGCCTCATGCGGCGATAGTAGGGTGAAGTCCCCTTTTTTGTAATCATCATAAAGGGGGGTTCCCGGTATGGGAATTAAAGTCCTCAAACGAATATAATTGGGGCTGAAAGAATTTAATGTAAGGGCACTGTTAATAGCGTGTTCCCTACTCCTTTCCCTTCCGCCTATACCTACCAGGTAATACTCACTTACCGAAATACCTGCTTCTTTTAATTTTAATCCGGCGCTGATAATCTCCTGAGAAGTGGTGCCCTTGCGGATTCTTTCCAGGGTAATATCATCCCCGCTTTCCATACCGGTATGAACCCGCTCCAAGCCGGCGGCGTGCAGCCGTTTTAGGTCCTCTAAACTCTTCCTATTCACAAAACGGGACGAACCATAGACGGTTATGCGCTCAAGGTGGGGAAAAAGGTTTTTAGTATAATCAAATATTTCTAAAAGCTGTTCAGTTTTCATTATTATCGTATTACCGTCAGCGAAAAAGACTGATTCGATATATTCTCCATAATAATCCCGGGCCATCCTGAGATCTTCCTTAATATCCTCTACCGGTCTTATTCGGAATTTTTCACCTTTATACAGGGAGCAGAAGGTACAACGATTGTGGGGACAGCCGATGGTAGCTTGTATAATCAGGCTTTGGGCTTCACTAGGGGGCCGGTAAACCATTCCTTCATAACGCATATTATCAATCTCCTTATAAAGAAGTTCAGATTTACACTAGCAGATAAATAAAAATCCTGCAAGACCTGTCGGGGGAGGCTAGTGATTGTAGCGAATTGCGGTATAGTATTTATTTTATGCGGGTACGCGCAGGGGATGTAAGAAAAACCGTGAAGGAAAGCACTGAAAAGCATATAATAGGAATTATAAATAGGAGGACGCCTATGACTACACAAAGGGTCTAAATATTTAGAAAATTACAATCATTTAAATTGGTTGACATCTATGCTATACTTCTGCTAGAATTTTGTTTGGAGAGAAGGCAAAATCAAGGACGGACAAATCCTTGATTTGTTATAATAACTCCTCCTTCATAAGAGAACAC
>CAYRCG010000199.1:0-2117 GCA_964422685.1 uncultured Syntrophomonas sp.
AGGGATTCGTTTTTCCCGACTTTTACTTCGCTCATTATTTCCCTCCCCTCAACCGTCCAGCTTTAAGTAAATACCACTCTATTTTACTATTTCTAACTCCCGATAGTCAATATCAACCTGGGGGCCAGGTTAGTTCCCTTCCTCCTAGTAAATGATAATGCAGGTGTAAAATCATCTGTCCTGCCCGCTCTCCGCAGTTGCTCACTAGGCGATAACCCCCATCGGCTATGTTAAGCTCGCGGGCCAGTCTAGCCGCAGTAATTTGTATATAACCCAGCAACTCGACATCTTTATCGGAAGCCTGATCTAAAGAAACGATATGCTCATGAGGTATTAGCAAAACATGTACCGGAGCAACCGGGTTTATATCTTTAATCGCGATAATTTTTTTATCTTCGTAGATTAGCTCGGCGGGAATCTCACGGTTTATAATTTTGCAAAATAAGCAATCGCTTTTATCCAAGTTCTCACCTCCATCGATCATAGTCTTTCCATGAGCTATGGACTAAATATCTGTTGCGGGTTAAGCCAAATCGGGACTTGCCTTAATTTTATCAGAAAAAGCGTTTAAGTCAAAAGTTGTTTTTAAAATCTGCCCGTCTCTCGAGAAAAGGGGCGAATAGCGTCAATTTAGTTCAAGGTCCGGTATAGGATAGCATTTAGCATGTAGTCAGGGGCGGAAGCATATAATTCTTATGTGTAGTTGGGAAGATCAAGGGGTGTTGAACAACGGGACTATCTGTAACGGAGGTTAGGATTAAAGTATCGCTTTTACGAATTAATCGGAGAAAGGGATGATTATATAGATGGAGCGGCGCCGAGACCTATTAAATAAGGCTATGGCCGAATTTCTAGAACTTCCCGGGGATCTGGTTCTAGATTTGCCCAAAATAACCTTAATAGGAAAAAACGAATTATATCTAGAGAACCATAGAGGTATTATTGAGTATTCTTTAAATAGATTACGCATTAATCTTAGTCGGGGATTTTTAGAAATAGAAGGCGAAGACCTGCAAATAAGAGTACTTATGCCGGTGGAAATGGGGATTAGCGGGGAAATCCATTCTATCAGATTTTTGGATTAACATAAGGAGGAAGGCAATGTCCAATCGTTATCTGAACCGTATTGCGGGGATTATCGAAATAAATATTCAAGGGAAAAAGGTGGAAAAGATAATCAATCTAGCCCTTAGCCGGGGGATACATATATGGGATATAAGAAAAACAGAAAATGGTTTGCATATGAAAGTCAAGATTAGTGGTTTTGCAGCCCTGAACGAGCTTTGCGAAGAAAATGGATTTCCTCTGAATATAATAAAAAAAGAAGGGGTTCCTTTTTTAAAGGGTGTATTTGCCAGAAGGGTAGGGTTCCTGATAGGAGCGATAATCTTCATCGCTGCTCTTTACCTGTTATCTTCGTTTATTTGGATTATAGATGTTAGCGGCAATCAGAAAATAGAAAAAGGCCGGATAATAACCATGGCGGCGAAGCATGGAGTGTATCCGGGTGCCCCACGTTGGACCTTCAGCCGGAGTGAGGTTGAGGAAGGAATGCTGAGAGATTTAAGCGAATTGGCCTATATTAAGATTGATATTAAAGGGGTTAAAGCTAATATAGAAGTGGTAGAGAAGATATTGCCCTATGAGGAAATTAAGGGGCCTTGCCATATAGTGGCAGCTAAAGCAGCTGTGGTAGAAGAGGTCTTGGTTTTGGCTGGTGAAGCCCGGGTTGAGGCGGGCAAAACTGTTTCCAAGGGAGAGATTTTAATATCTGGAATTGTGTATCCTCAGAAAAATCCGTTTATGGAGGGAGTAGAGGTGGAAGGGGAGGAAAATGGGGAAGAAAAACCTGATTTGGTCAGGGCCCGCGGGCGGGTAAAAGCCCGTGTTTGGTATCAGGGATACGGGGAATGTCATCTTAGAAGCGAAAAAATGCATCCAAGTGGTGAAAAAAATTGTGAATTAGAATTGATTATTGGAAAGAAGACTATTCCCCTTAAAAAGGCCAAAAACAAGGATTATGAATTTTCTGTTTGCAAGGAAAATAAGAAAGTAATCAAAACCCCCTTGGGAATGGTGCGGCTAAATAAAACTTGTTGGCAAGAACAGTTTAAAGA
>CAYRCG010000200.1:0-2110 GCA_964422685.1 uncultured Syntrophomonas sp.
TTCATACTAACCTCCATGGTCAGGGACCGCAAACAACGATGAAAAGGGAATTCGGGCTGCATGGAAAACCCGTCTTCCCCATCCGATTACAGACGATACAGCTTGGCCTCATCCAGGAAGTTTATACCTTTCTGGCGGAAAACTTCGGCCGTCTTTTCACTATCCTCCACCTTTAAGATTACCAGGGCATCGGCTCCGGAGGTACCGATAAAAGCATACAAATATTCGATGTTAAGGCTCTCCTCATGCATTTGTTCCAATACATTTGCTAAGCCCCCCGGCGAATCCGGCACCTGCACCGCCAAAACTTCTGTCTCACTAACGGTAAAACCATTTTCTTTTAGAATTTGGTAAGCCCTATCCGGATCATTAACTATCAAGCGCAATATCCCAAAGTCAGAGGTATCCGCTATCGATAATGCCCGGATATTGATCCCTGCACTCCCTAAAACCCGGGTAACATGAGCCAGCCTTCCCGCCTTGTTCTCTAAAAAAACCGATATCTGTTTAGTAGCCATATAATTCCCCTCCTTATAAATTCCTCTTATCTATCACCCTTTGGGCCTTACCTTCACTTCTGGGTATGGATTTTGGTTCCACCAGCCTCACTTTTACCCCTATGCCCAGGTTACTTTCTAATTCTCTGCGAATCACTTTCCCCAGTTCTTCTAATTTACGCACCTCGTCACTAAATAAACGCTCGGACAGTTCTACTTGCACCTCTAGTTGGTCCAAGGTTCCTTTACGTTCGACTATTAGCAGGTAATAAGGCTCTACCCCAGGGATATTCAGCAAGACGCTTTCCACCATAGAAGGAAAGATATTCACACCCCGTATAATAACCATGTCATCGGAACGGCCTAGAACCTTTTGCATCCGGGCATGAGTCCTGCCGCAAGCGCAAACATCCCTTTCCAATGAAGTAAGATCCCGGGTCCGGTATCTAATTAAAGGCAAAGCCTCTTTACTGATACTAGTTATGACTAACTCCCCTAAAGAGCCATCCGGCAATACCTCTTCACTAATCGGGTCTATGATTTCCGCGATAAAATGGTCTTCCGCTATATGCAATCCATTATTATAAAAACATTCTACCGCCACCCCGGGCCCGATAATTTCGCTCAGACCGTAAATATCATAAGCCTTTATCCCCAGTTTGTTTTCTATATCCCGGCGCATACTCTCCGACCAGGGTTCAGCTCCGAAAACTCCGGCTTTCAGCTTCAGGTTTTTAGGATCGATTCCGACCTCCTGCATCACTTCATACATGAATAAGGCATAAGAAGGGGTACAGGTAAGCAAGGTAGTCCCAAAGTCCTGCATAAGCATAACCTGCCGCCGGGTATTGCCACCGGAAGTGGGGATAACCGAAGCCCCTATTCTTTCCGCCCCATAATGTACCCCCAGGCCACCGGTGAACAGACCATAGCCATAAGAGTTCTGGATTACTGCATTCTTGGTAGCCCCGGCACTGGTCAGGGCCCGGGCCATCAATTCCGCCCATATTTCGATATCTTTTTTAGTATAACCGACTACGGTAGGCTTCCCCGTGGTGCCGGAAGAGGAATGAATCCTTATCACCTCGCCCATCGGTACCGCAAAGAGGTCAAAGGGGTAATTATCACGCAAATCCTGTTTGGTGGTAAAGGGTAGTTTTTTCAGATCGTCTAGGCTATGTATGTCATCTGCCTTAATACCGGCCTGGTCTAATTTCTCACGATAGGCGGGAACGAAGGCATAGGTTTTAAATACCATTTCCTTAAGTCTTCTCAGCTGAAGTTTTTCTAGCTCTTCCCGAGGCATGCATTCCTTTTCCTGATCCCAATACAACATTAATTTCATCCTCCTTCGTCTATTTCCTTTATTAGCCCTAAAAAGGGGGAAGATTCCTCGCTACGCTCGGCATGATACGGTCAACAGGGGTTACCGGTGTATTTTTTTGACCCAGATTTTCGCAGATTAACTATGATTTTCGCAGTTTTTGGGTTTTGCGGATAATATCAGTGTAAATCAGCGTCTGAATCCTATTTTCGTATTAGCCACCCCCATGACCCGAGGTCACAAACAATGATGAAAATGCGCCTTAGGCTGGGAATGACCGGGCGTTGTG
>CAYRCG010000201.1:0-2096 GCA_964422685.1 uncultured Syntrophomonas sp.
GGATTAACATCCGCTCCTGCCAGCAATAAGGGGTAGGGCATCCCGGAAAGCTCCCTCTCTTTTTCGCCTGCATTTGGGGGAGGAGATGTTTCTTGTTTTTCCGGAATACAGCAACTCTCCGATGTTTCAACTTTGGCTCCCGGTCCAGCTCTTTCTTGCTCTCCACTATTTTTTAGCAATTTGAGCTTCGCCGTAGTTGCTTCCCTTAAGCTGCCTGCTCCCTGACTTTCCTGTCGCACAATTTGCTTTGAAGAAGCTTTTTTCAATTGTCTTGAGAAATCATTTTCATTTTTTCCTTTAGCTACAGGATTCCTGTCCGGAGAGGGAGGAGCAGCGCCTTCAGCTTTGGGAGCAACTGCTACCATGTCCAATCCTGTCAATTTATCACCTCCTTCATCCTGTTGTACCCCGGGGAGAGTTTTGCTCGGTATCCAGAAGAGCGGATGTCACAAAGAAGGGCTAAAATTGCTGCATAGCTATAGTGAGATGAACCTTTTTGAGAAATCTCCCCTCACTCCTCACTTCTATCCAGTTAATCTCCCGGCGGGGCCAGGTCTAGGCAAGTAATCTTTACTTTTTCTTGCCCAGACCTTACCCCCCGGAACCTCAGGGTGCTGCCACCAGCATTTTCTTACTTATCCGGGCCGCTCTAGCAGCATCCATATTCTCCATCAATTCGGCCACCGTATCGCTTTCCATCTGGCCAAAAATACCTATTATGTCCTCATCCTCCAAACGGGACAAAATATCAGCCGCGGTTTTAGCTTTCATTTCGCTAAAATAGGTGGCCATATCCTTATAGGCCGCTACCCGGCTTTCCTGCTGGCTTTTTAATTCCAATATTTCACTGTTCAGCTGGGCGATCTCCTCTTTAAGGTTATCGTCTTCCCGCTCATTAAGTTTGAGCTTTTTCTTCAAATCTGCTAGGCTACTCCCGACTTTTTGTACTTCCCCCGCTTTGTTTTCTAAATCCTGACGTAGTTTCTGGTTATCCGCCAGGGCCTTTTCCTTTTGCTGTAAAACACTTTCGTATTGGATTAGGGACACCTTTTCCATGCTGCGGGAAACTATGTTACCTATGAAAGGGGTGTTTTTTAAGAATGGCGGGGGGGTAAGCAGGTTTAAATAAAGTAAAAGGTAATAACCCCCGCCCGACAAAAGTAGTATAGTAAGAAGAATCATTAAAATTTTTATTTTCTTCAATATTCCATTCATAATAAGACTCCTTGCTTTAGTAATCGCCGGGTTTACCGGGGTTAAATTTCCTCGCAAACTCGGAATATTCACGCACTATGTGCACCACGGTAAACGAAAAGGGTCAGGGCATTCGCTGTTTAATGGTTGAGATATTATCAGCGTCCTTCCGCGCCCGAAGGGTCAGCGTAAATCTGCGTCTAAATCCTATTTTCATATTAACCCCCATGGTCAGGGGCCGCAAACAACGATGAAAAGGGAGTTTGAGGGCACTTGAACGGTAAGAAGTAGCGGGTTTTCACTAA
Organism: uncultured Syntrophomonas sp.; assembly: GCA_964422685.1. GTDB lineage: Bacteria > Bacillota > Syntrophomonadia > Syntrophomonadales > Syntrophomonadaceae > Syntrophomonas. Next base: position 1,500 of record CAYRCG010000201.1, read on the forward strand.
TACCCCTCACCCCTCACCCCTCACCCCTTACCCCTCACGCCTCACCTTTTCATCCTAACCCCCACAAACAAGAATGAAAATGCACCTTAGGCAAACGGGAGACCAAGGCTTAGCATAAATATACCAGCGAGCGATTGGCGGAACATGGCTGCAACACCCGCCTTTCCAACCCCAATTAAGCCATACTCTTGCGAAAATGATTGTTGATAGCTATTTCATCGATGATTTTTTGTTCCTCTGCCTGTAATTCCGTGAGATATTCCTGCCAAGCCTTTTCTTTCAGTCTTTCCAGGGTACTGGTTTCCCTTTTCCTTTCTAGAAGGAGGACCCGGGCTTCTTCAACCCTGCTTTCGGCCTGGGATAAATCTTCTGCCACCTGCCCTATTTGCACTATAAGTACGGGGATAAATTCCCTTTTTAGCAATAATACTTGAAACCGATGGATTTCAATTTCCACGCTATCCTGCCTGATTTCTTCTTCCATAGCCGATAGCCTTTGTTCCCGCCGCTGCAATTCCTCCCGCAAAAGTTCCCGTTCCCTGAGGCAAAGCTGCATTTCTTCCCGGGCTATCTGTTCCTGCCTTATGCAAATATCCA
>CAYRCG010000202.1:0-2075 GCA_964422685.1 uncultured Syntrophomonas sp.
GAGATGTTCGATGGTCGTTTCTCCCTGCCGTCCTCCTATGATTATCGCCTAGTAGCGGTAGACGACGGCAGTAAAGACAATACCTGGCAATTAGCGAATGATTGGGCCCAAGAAAACCCGCGCCTTTTACTTCTATCCCATACAAAAAACATGGGGGTAGGCCAGGCTATTTTAACCGGGTTTCGTGAAGCTATAAGGCTGGGTTCCCATTCCGTGGTTACTTTGGATGCCGATGCTTCGCATCCGGGCGGGCTTATCTGCCAGATGGCACAGAAAAGTGAAGCTGGGGCAGATATCGTAATAGCCTCCCGTTTTGCCAGCGGCGGAAGACAGGTGGGGGTCCCTCCTCTAAGGCAGATTTATAGCTTGGGGGCCAGGGTTCTGCTATCTCTCTTCTTTCCGCTTAGGGGAGTAAAAGACTATACGGTTGGCTTTCGGCTTTATAAAACTTCTATGCTTCACCAGGCCTTAGCCAAGAGCGAGGAATCTTTTCTGAAATTTCGCAGTTTTGCCTGCAGTGTGGAGATTTTACTAAAAGTAGCCACTGAGGCAAATAGAATCGAAGAAGTACCTTTGGTATTGCGCTATGATAATAAAGTGAGCCCTAGCAAATTGAGATTATGGCAGACCATAAGGGACTATTTGCGGCTATTTTTGCTTCCCAAAAAGAAATGTCCCTTAGGCCGGGGGTTGAAGATTTAATTGTCTATAGGGGGCTAAGGTGGATAATAAGAAAGATATTATGCCTAACAGGTTATACCGATACTGCTGCCGGAAGGAGGTTTGGCTTAGCCTGGCAATTATCGCTGCGGTTCTGAGTTATGCTTTATGGCCCTTATTTATGACTCAGAACAGCTTTTACCCAACGACAGTTGACGGGATGGGACACCTATGCAAAGTTGAGTATATTGCCGATTGTGTGAGGGAAATGAAATGGCCCGCTTGGTTTCCATATTGGTACAATGGCTCCACGGTAGTGCAGTATTATCCCCCTCTTTCCTATCTTACTTTATTGCCGGTACAATTAGCCTTTGATAACATAATGATTACCTTCAAATTCTTCGGCTTTTTTTCTTTATTTATCGGGGCCATGGGGGTATGGCAGCTCTGCCATAAGTTTATCGGGCCTTGGGTGGGTATATGGGCTGGGATAATATACGTGGTGGACCCTTTTCTAACGCGCTCGCTTTTTTTGTCCGGGGTAATTGCCCAGGGTCCTATTTTCGCCCTTTCCCCCTGGTTTCTTTATTTCTCCCTTTTGCTTTTCAAGGATAAGTCGAGGCTAAGATGGCTAGCAGTTAGCGTAATTATTGCGATGCTTATTCTATCCCAAGCTATGCATGCATTTATGATCGCCATTATCACGGCGGTTATAGGGTTGGCTTTGTTGGTGTTACGTTCTATAAATATGAAGGATTTTTTATTATGGGCAGTGTCAGTAGCATTTGGTGCCGCTTTGGTTTCCTTCTGGTGGATACCAGGTGTAACCCAATGGGAAAATCCGGGTATACCTTATTTGTTATCTGAAGCTGTAAAAACATGGACAGCTAAGATAGATTGGTTTACCTTAACCAGCCGAAATAGTTCCTGGTTATATTTTGCCTTCTCATTTCTTGTTATAGCTTTGCTTGCCCTGTTGCTATCTCAGATTTTAAGAAAACGGAATGCCGAAAGGGAACGCAATGGTGAAACAGGTATAAGTTATGACCTCAGGTGGTTTTATAGCATAGTTTTCGGTCTGTTATTCAGCGTTATTTTCTCTTTCGGTTACCAAATCCCGGGTTTCCGATATATTCCTATGCATGAAAACCTGGTTGCGGGAAGAATTCTAAGTTTCTCTGTATGTTTGGCTGCAATCGTATCTGCCTATTTCCTAAGTTTTTGCATTAGATTAGGGGATAAAGGATTCCGACGTATTATCGGCATAATAATAATTATAGCCGGAATGGCATTGGTTTTAATAGATATCGACCCAAGACAGATTTCTTTTCCTAGCAGTCCCTATAGGGATAAATGTGAGGATTTGAATTTTATAATGGATACTGAGCGTCCCTCGATGAATGGCCGGTTTGCCT
>CAYRCG010000203.1:0-2045 GCA_964422685.1 uncultured Syntrophomonas sp.
TGTGTGGAATTGATTATGATGCTCATAATCCTTCTCTATGTACCACGGGAACTCGCCGGTGCTAGTTTTATCGGTTTTGCTATCGGTGAATCTTTGGGTGCTAGCGCCCTGCGTATTGCTGGAGGTATATTCACCAAGATTGCCGATATCGGTTCTGACCTGATGAAGATAGTCTTTGGCATAAAGGAAGACGACCCGCGTAACCCAGGGGTTATTGCCGATTGTACCGGGGATAATGCCGGTGATAGTGTCGGCCCTACCGCAGACGGATTCGAAACCTACGGAGTTACCGGCGTAGCCCTGGTAACCTTTATTGTCTTGGCAGTGGCACCGGCCCTTCAGACAACTTTACTAACCTGGATCTTCACAATACGTGTACTGATGGTTATCACCTCAATTGCTTCATTCTACATTAATCGCGCCTTTAGCCAGTCGAGGTTTGCTGGTAAAGAAGAATTTGATTTCGAGCAACCCTTGACTAGCCTGGTATGGATTACTTCGTTGCTATCTATTGCGGTAACCTTTGCCGTTAGTTATTTCCTTTTGGGTCCGTCCTCTAACGCTCCGGCCGGTTTGCAATCATTATGGCTGCCCCTAGCTGCGATAATTAGTGTGGGAACCCTAGGGGCCGCTGTTATTCCCGAATTCACCAAGATATTCACCAGCCCTAAGTCCTCCCATGTAGCTGAAGTCGTTAAGGCCTCCCGCGAAGGCGGTCCTTCTCTTAATATTCTATCTGGTTTAGTAGCAGGGTACTTTAGCGCCTTCTGGATAGGCATGGTATTCTTGTCCTTAATGTTTGCCGCCTATTACTTCAGCGGCTTTGGACTGGCACAGATTATGATTTATCCTTCCATATTCGCCTTCGGTCTGGTAGCTTTCGGTATGTTGGGGATGGGTCCGGTTACTATTGCCGTAGATAGTTACGGACCGGTTACAGATAATGCCCAGTCCATCTATGAACTGTCTTTGATTGAAAACATCCCTGATATCAGCAAGCAGATACAAAAAGATTTCGGTTTCAAGCCCGACTTCGATAAAGCTAAATACTATCTGGAAGCCAATGACGGCGCCGGCAATACTTTTAAGGCAACGGCTAAGCCGGTATTAATCGGAACCGCCGTGGTTGGGGCTACGACCATGATATTTTCCCTTATCCTAGTTATACAAAGCGTATTGGGAGTAAAACCCGAAACTATCCTTACCATACTTAATCCCTATACTATCCTGGGGTTCATCTGCGGCGGCGCAGTAATCTACTGGTTTACCGGTGCTTCCACCCAAGCCGTAACCACTGGGGCTTATCGGGCAGTACAGTATATTAAAAACAACATCCGTTTAGATGATGATGCTAGTCAAAAGGCTTCTTTAGAGAATTCCAAAGAAGTAGTGAAGATTTGCACTCAATATGCCCAGGCGGGAATGCTCAATATATTTATCGCTATTTTTTCTTTTGCACTTGCTTTTGCTTGCCTCGCCGCCCCCAGGACCTATGAGGCACCAGTCGCCCTATTTGTTGCTTATTTGATTTCTATCGCCTTGTTCGGCTTATTCCAAGCAGTATTTATGGCCAATGCCGGCGGCTGCTGGGATAACGCCAAGAAAGTGGTGGAAGTGGATATGCAAGAAAAGGGAACTCCTTTACATGATGCCACCATAGTTGGTGACACTGTAGGCGATCCCTTTAAGGATACCTCTTCCGTGGCCCTAAACCCCATAATAAAGTTCACTACCCTATTCGGTTTGTTGGCCATGGAAATAGCTATATCCGAATCTTTCCGGAGTATTGCCCCTACAGTCGGCGGCATATTCCTACTAATTGCTCTGTTCTTCGTCTGGCGGTCCTTCTACGGGATGAGGATTCCCACAGAATAAGAAATAGATATCCCATTATAAAAAAACAAGTAAGCCTCGCAACAATAAACGTTGCGAGGCTTGTTTGTTTTAAGAACTTAACAATGTTGGGCAGTAGAATGTTTAAATCAGTGCTCTAAAATCCTTTTTAAAAAAATGCGGGTTCTTTCATTGCGGGGATTGTTAAACAC
>CAYRCG010000204.1:0-2045 GCA_964422685.1 uncultured Syntrophomonas sp.
AGGGTAAAGCCTTTTCGACTCGGTTACCCCTGTCATCAATCATAGCCCGAACGCGGCACCAATTAGTACCGCAAGCTATATAATCACCTATACCCAAGGTTCCGTTAAGAACCAATACTGTGGCAACCGCCCCCCGCCCTTTATCCAATTCCCCTTCGATAACCAAGCCGTAAGCAGCTCTATCCGGGTTAGCCTTTATCTCGTTCATCTCCGCCACTAACAGAATCATTTCCAAGAGGCCTTCAATACCTTCACCGCTTTTAGCCGAAACGGGGACAAATATAGTATCCCCTCCCCATTCTTCAGGGACAATATTGTATTCGGTTAGTTGCTGTTTTATCCTCTCCATATCCGCTTGCGGCTTATCAATCTTGTTGATTGCTACCAGAAAAGGAACTTTGGCCGCCCGAATATGATTTATCGCTTCAACCGTCTGCGGCATCACCCCGTCGTCAGCGGCTACCACCAGGATGACAATATCCGTTAGGTTAGCGCCGCGGGCTCTCATAGCTGTAAAGGCTTCATGCCCGGGGGTATCGATAAAGGTTATTTTATTGTTTTTAATTGTTACCTGATAGGCGCCGATATGCTGGGTAATCCCCCCCGCTTCGCCTGATACAACATTAGCCTTCCTGATACGATCCAAGAGGGAAGTCTTACCGTGATCTACATGACCCATTACTGTAACAACCGGGGGTCTGGCCACGAGTTGCGCATCATCGTCTATATCCACCAGGTCTTCCAGTATTTTTTCTTCTTCAGAAAGCTCTCGCTCTACCTTTACATCATAAAGGCTGGAAACTATCTCCGCTGTTTCAAAATCAATGTTTTGGTTAATGGTGGCCATTATTCCGAGTTCCATTAACTTTTTCATTATTTCCGCCGGGTTCTTATTAAGTTTATCGGCCAGATCGCGCAGGACAACAGAGCTTTCTATTTTAATGCTATCCGGGGTTTTTGCTTCTACATTTTCCTTTTTACGCCTATGCTTCGGCTTGCGGCCCGGGCGACTATAATCTTTGCTTTGATATTGCCCGGGTGATGGTGCATTTCTGCGGGGAGGCTTCGCGCCGCCTGCAGCAACACCGGGTGTTGCCGTCCGATGACCTGTTTCTTTGGGCTTTGCCCCTGTTGTCCGTTCGGCTGTAGTTGCCGGGGGCCTTTTCGGACCACCCGAAGCCGGTCTTGGCTGAGTACGCCTACCCTCGTTTGTTCTGGGTGCTTTACTGTCCGTCCCGCCGGCTGTCCCCGTCCCTCTATTATTCATTCTTCCTGTTGCTCCAGTCCCTTTAGTATCCGTTTTGCCACCCGCCCCCGGAACCCTCTGTTCCGGTCTACCTGTAGTCCGACTCCCGCTACCTGGGCCTTTTGCCGTAGTTCCCGGTTTAGTACTAGCAGAACGTCTGTCTTCCTCTTTTCTAGGTTGTTCCCTTCTCTCAGAAGGCACCTGTTTTCTCACGCTTCCGTTCGTTTTGGCACCTCCTTGGGTATGTGGCTTTGATACCGGCCTGGTTGAAACAATTGGCTGAGTTTCTGGCTTCTTTCCCGGACCCCGTCCCATTGGCTTTTCAGGCTGTTTTACTGTTTTATCCCTGGGGGGAACTGACCCTTCTGGTTGTTTTTTGCCATCCCCTCCCTTTTGGCTCAGACGATTTTTGACCCAATTAGCCTGTGAGTCGTCTATCGTACTCATATGATTCTTTACATCCAGGCCAAGTTTGTCCAGAATTTCAACCATTTCTTTGCTGGCAATCCCTAATTCCTTGGCTATCTCGTGTACCCTTACTTTTGCCATTCAACCACCCCCGTGTTTACTATTGCCCCGTCAACCCCAAGCGCCTTTATCAAGGACTCCGCCATTCCTGGATCGTTTATGGTTACGGCGACTCTATACGCTTTTCCTATGCAGGCCCCTATCTCATATTTATTGCCCATTACTATCCAGGGAATCTTTTGTTTCTGGCAGCTTTTAAGCAGACTTTGTTTAGTATTTTCCGCTATATCATTGCTGATAATTAACAAAGATGCTCTTCGTCTTAATATAC
>CAYRCG010000205.1:0-2002 GCA_964422685.1 uncultured Syntrophomonas sp.
GCCTTTCCGCCCACACTGCGCGATGCCAGGTAGGCTAGTATTTCCAGCATAACCGGCGCTTTCCCCCCGTAAGCCCCGCCTACAAATGCCACCTGTACCTGAATCTTACCCGAAGGTATTACAAATGCTTCGGCAATTTGTTTGCGGACGGAATAGGGGGCCTGGGAAGCGGTGTGGATTAGTACATCTCCGTCCGGGGAAATTTCGGCGCGCGCTGTTCTTAATTCCATAGATAAATGTCCAGAAGGCGGCAGAAAAAAGCGCTCCTGGGCTATGAAAGCACAATTCTTAAATGCTTCTTCCGTGTTCCCTTTTCGCATACGATAGTGGCTCGCGATATTGGTACCGTTTTCCGGATAAATATCGGTTAATAACCTCTTATACCCTTCCGCCTGCTCATGTAATAGTACCGCACCTTCAGCTAGGGATTCTGAGGGAGTAAGAACGATTGGCTTTGCCTCATATTCTATCTCTATTAGCTTTAAAGCCTTTTCCGCCGTCGCTTTATCCGTGGCGACTACCAGGGCTACCGGTTCCCCCGCATAGCGCACAACACCCTGGGCCAATGCAGGGCGATCCTGCATTAAGGGACCGAACAACTCCGGGCAATCCGCACCCGTAAGGACGGATTTTACCCCCTCCAGGGCTAAAGCGACGGAGGTATCAATCTTTACAATGCGGGCGTGTGCGTAGGTACTGGTTAGCAGCCTCGCCTCAAGCATACTAGTTGCGGCATAGTCATCAGTATACTTCGCCCTGCCGGTTACTTTATCCCAGGCATCCTTACGCTGGATATTTTTACCCACGGCTGTTCCCATTTAAAAACTGCCCCCTATAGGAATTATTAAATGTCTTTTCTGCTTATGTTCTTTATAATTCGCTATAAGGAGAAAATTATACTTAATATTGTGAGAATGATGTGATATGCCGTTCCTCCATAAAACTGACTCCCGCCACAGAACTTCAGCCAGGTTTAGTAGCATAAGTATGCAACATTGATTGCGTGAGGTTTGTAGTTAAAGGTTAGCCGTTCTTTGATTGTTTTCTGAAGATGATGTGTTCTAGCAGCAAGGCTAGAATGACCCCTACGACAAAGCCGTTACTTAAGACCGGCTGCAGCGTATGGGGGAAAGAGGCAGTTACTGCGGAGGGTAGGAAGGCGACAATAACACCGGCTAAAATAGGCAATCCGATCACCAGGGCATTATCGAAGCGGGGTTCACCCAGGATTTTTAAGGCATCAAAAGCGGAAATAAGCCCGGCGGCTACTTGGGTGCACATGATATAGAGTAAAAGAGTGCCCAGTACCACCGCGGGGATATGGGATATATAGAAAAGAAATTGGGGTAAGAAGGCCAAAGCTATAAGGATTACGGCGGCGGGGAGCAGGCTCCTGCGGGCAGCACAGCCGGTGGAGGCAATAACACCGGGGCTGAAGGAGAAATTAACCGGGCCGATTACACCGAGAAAACCAGCCAAAACATTGGTAATGCCGGTTGCGGTAATACCCCGGGTGATGCGCCGGGGCATATCGTCAGCCCTGAGGAATGCACCCACGGCTTGAATAGAACCCAGATCGTTTATACTTAAACCGAGAAAGCAAAAGATAAAGGCTATCAAGACCCCCGGCTCTATTACCAATTCCAAATTTAACCCTGAGGCAAAAGAGGCGAAGAAAGCTAGATCCGGAATGCAGCTTGCCGATAGCCAGCCCGGATTAACCATAAAATAGCCTAAAGTGCCTAGGATAGCCGCTATAAGAATAAGCAATGATTTCAACAATCCTGTTAGATAGCGTTGTCCGATGAAAATAGCCAGGATAAACAATAGGGCATAGGATAAATGCAAGCCGGGAGAGGCTCCCTCATTATTGCTTATTAGTTGCATTATAGTCGGGGTTAAAGTGAAAGCTACCAAAAGGAGAATTACCGCAACCACCCTTGGGGTGAAAAGCAAGCGCAGGTATCCAAAAAGGCCGCTTATCGCCAGAAGCGTCAGTAAT
>CAYRCG010000206.1:0-1973 GCA_964422685.1 uncultured Syntrophomonas sp.
TCCTGAAAGGGGTAGGGCCTTATTTCGAAAAAATAGCTGCTTATATCTTGATCTTTGCTATACCTTTCCTCTCGCAGGGCTTTCACTAACCGCGTATTATTATCTTGGCTATATTCTTCAAATTCGTGGGAATTCCAATAGCTGTCAAATGTGGCCTGGATTTTTTGAATCGTCTCCGGCAAATCACTGGCGGTTACTTTTACATTCCATTCCAAACCGCTAGTGATGGCGGCATTAGATAGATTGGATGACCCCACATAGGCGGTGGTAAAACCAGTATCTCTATAAAATACATAGGTTTTAGCATGTAATCTGGTGCGCTTGGTATCGTAGGATACTTTGACGGAGGTATGGGGGAGTTTATGTAATTCCTCAATGGCTTTAGGGTCAGTTGCCCCCATATATGATGTAGTAATAATCCTTAGCTGCCCACCCCGCAGGGTAAATTCCCGGAGTTCTTCGATGATTAAACGCAATCCGCTCCATTTGATAAAGGAAACCAGCATATCGATGCGGTCTGCGGAGGCGATTTCCTTTTTTAGTTCTGAATCCATACTGGGTTCATGGGCTGCTCCGGTGAAAAGTGAGCTTTGGGCAATGGAGGTCTTGGGCCTAAGTATCTCGGCCTTTTCATTAACGGCATAAATGGTATTCTTCCGATTGACTACGGCTAGGAGTTGCTGGGCACTTTCCTCAATGGTTGCTCCATCAAAATCATTTTCGCCGGTTTCCGTAATAATGGTTTGCACTATTTTATTAGCCAGGCTGATCTGGCTCTCGATATCCTCTTCCCTTACTTTTACTCTATCCAGGCTCTTTTCTATAAGCACGGTTAGATATTGAGCTAATATCTTGGACGCCTCAGCTTTATCGATTTTGGCCACTGATTTAATTTGCTCGGTGGCTTGTTCAATTTGTTCAGCCAGTCGTTTATTGATCACCTGTTCATATAATTCTGGTTTTAACATATCTTTATCTCCATGAGTTTTTTCACGATGGGGATATCTGCTGCCGCCCAATCTAATGAATCCAGATCACCCCGATTGACCCATTTGTGTCCAATATGTTCCCGGCGGATAAAATTTTGTGAACTAATATGGCATATGTAGCTGTGCATAGTAATTTCAAAATCCGGATATTCATGATTTACCGTCATAAAAAAGTCTTCGTTCGCCACTTCAATGTTTATGCCCATTTCTTCACGAATTTCACGCATCAATGCCTGAGTTTTCGTTTCGCCCATCTTTACTTTGCCGCCGGGGAATTCATATTTATAGGAAATATAGTTTTTGTCAGATTCGCCACGCTGCATGCACAGAATCTGGGATTGGTTAACAATAATTGCAGCAACTACTTCTATATGCTTCATGATTCTTTATATCTCCTAAATTTGATCAACACATTAAATATTCTCTTTTTTCCCTATAAGTCCCTTCACCTTATTTAAAAATCGTGAGTATCCAAAATATTTCGGTGGCTTTGAATTATCTTTGATCCTATAATAGTTCCCTCAAACAGCGGAAAACCCGTCACCGGGAATCCCTTTATCCCTTGTCATCACCACATTTGCCCTGATTGCATTCCATGCTGCTTTCTTCCCTGTCAGTGACAGCCCCCCCTTTTCTGCATTCCTGTCTTCATTCAGTTTCTTAAACCCAGCGGCAACGGCTACTGCGGCTATGACCAGGGCTATGAAGACTAAGCCCATGAAGGTGTCCCGATATCGCCAGGTTCTCGGATAGGGTGTTGTGTATGGGGGCAAATATATTTTTTACCCCCACCATTACATATAAGGCAGCTTGATGACATTAGGATCAGGCACCGGTCCATTAAGCTTGATGGCCGCCAGGCCAAACGGTTTATGGCCGGACCTATTAGCAATATCTAAATGACACAACAGAAACGTCCCCTTATGTCCCCCGGGACAAATCACCCAAGTCATTACCAACTTACTGATTAACGCCGATCAAGCG
>CAYRCG010000207.1:0-1909 GCA_964422685.1 uncultured Syntrophomonas sp.
GACAAGGAAACCCCTGCTGTGTGCGTGAATAGCTGTTAAGTTTTTGCCAACACAAAAATTTAGGGAACCTATCTCCGTCTATGGTCTGTAGGCCCGCATCAGCGGGAAACAACAAATAAGCGGGAGGGTACCCACCTGCTAAGCAGGTTAAAACTACGGCATCACGGCTCGGTGGGGTTTTTTTTATGATGAATGATAATATTTTTCAGCGCAGTGAAATACTAATTGGCCGGAAGGCCATGAATATATTGAGGTCTTCTTGTGTTTTGGTGGTGGGGCTCGGTGGGGTTGGCTCTCACGCGGCAGAAGCCATTGCCCGCTCCGGAGTCGGCAGGATCATCCTCTGTGACCCTGACCGGATTGAGGCTAGCAACATCAACCGGCAAGTAATAGCTTTGAATTCCACTTTAGGAGAACTGAAAACCACTGTTATGTCTAGGAGATTGCGGGACATTAACCCCCAAATACATCTTCGGGAATGTTCATTCGCTTACACCGGGGAAAACTATGCCAAGGTTTTGGATGGGGAGATACATTTTGTCCTGGATGCTATCGATTCCCTTCTGGATAAGATTCATTTGATTAAAACCTGCCTCGACAGGGGTATTCCTATAATCAGTTCGATGGGTACGGCTAAGCGCCTGGATCCTCTCCTTCTTACTATTGCCGATATCAAGGACAGTTCTATATGTCCCGTGGCCCGGAAAGTGCGCCGGGAGTTGCGCCGGGAAAATATCCCCGGGGGGGTTCCGGTGGTCTACTCGCGGGAGGTTCCGCTTCAGGCGGCTTCGGCGGATTCTGGCAGCATGGGCAGTATTTCTTTTGTCCCTGCGGTAGCCGGCCTATTATTAGCCAGCTACGCGGTTAAACAGTTAATCAATGATGGGCGGGATTTGCCTGATATTTAGTATGAAATGGTGAGGGGTGAGGGGTATCGGTAACACTTTGCTCCTTGCAATGACAGGGGCGCTAGACATAGGGACAGTTATATTTAACAGATGGAGACTGTAATGAAAAGGGAACAACTAATGGAAATATATCAGCGGCTTTTGCAGCATTTCGGTCCCCGGGGATGGTGGCCGGGGGATAGCCGTCTAGAAATAGTCTTAGGGGCAATATTGACTCAGGCTGTCTCTTGGAAGAATGTAGAGAAGGCCATAAGGGCGCTCAAAAAGGCAGAATTACTCGATATTCCGGCGCTGCTTGCGCTAGAGGAGGAGGACTTGGCAACTATAATAAAGCCAGCCCTCTATCATCGTCAAAAAGCGCGCCGACTAAAGATATTGCTGGAGTTTATCGCCGATGATTATGACGGGGACTTTGATCTTATGTTTTCTGAGCCCTTCCCCGAGCTCAGAGCTAAACTATTAGACTTATGGGGTATAGGTCCGGAGACGGCTGACTCTATCTTGCTTTATGCGGGTAATTACCCGGTTTTTGTAGTCGATACTTACACTATTCGCATATTCTCTCGCTTGGGCTGGGTGGAGGAGAAATGCTCTTATCAAAAGATGCAAGGATTGCTGCAGGGGCACCTGCCGCTCGATGTTGAGCTTTACAACGAATATCATGCTCTGCTGGTAGCCTTAGGGGCCAATTATTGTAAGAAAAAAAAGGCCTTATGTGACGAATGCCCGCTGGCGGGGTATTGTATTGTAAAGGCGTGAGGCGTGAGGGGTGAGGAGTATTACTACCCGCTAATTCTTACCGTTCAAGAGCCTCCAAACTCCCTTTTCATCATTGTTTGTGACCTCGGGTCATGGAGGTTAATATGAAAAGGTGAGGCGTGAGGGGTGAGGAGTGAGGCGTATTAGTAATTACCCGCTATTCCTTACCGTTCAAGAGCCCTCAAACTCCCTTTTCATCGTTGTTTGCGGTCCCTGACCATGGGGGTTAATATGAAAATAGC
>CAYRCG010000208.1:0-1876 GCA_964422685.1 uncultured Syntrophomonas sp.
TGGTCTATCTGAGTAAGGTTAACCTGCGGGGAGAGAATAAAATTCCATTGTACATGGCAGTGATTACCATCATTTATACTGTCATTAATCGTCCATTCCAATTGCTTTGAATTGAATACCACTTTTCTTACATGAACCAGAGTTTTTGCTAACATTTGGTACCCGTAATGCACCCCTTCAAAAACATCCCCTTCTTCTATCGTTTCCCAATTCAAGCAGTTTGCACAGGCATCATCATACAGGGCAAACAGGGTCCAATCGATATATCGATTCTGCTCTTTCCCATCAAGCATAAGCGTATTATGGCAGGCAGTAGAGCGGAAATAATTCCGCCACTGGGGGGAAGGAGTATAGAGATAGGTACCCGGATCTACGAAAATATCCTCTCCCCCTGCATTTAATACAAAACTAAGCTGGTCGTTGTGAGCGTGACCACCTTGCCCGTTTTGTCCTATATCACCACAGCGTATAGCCATATAGTTGTCTTCATGACGCATAATATATAGTCCGAATTGCGGGTAGGCGCGGGAAGTTAAAGTTTTTAACCTTTCCAAGCTGCGCCGTTCAGCTTCTTCCTGGCTGTTGAAATCTCCCACCCGGCTCTTTAAACCATACCATTGACATTCACTTTGATAAGGCAGCCCCACTTCCCTAAAATCATCCCGGTTAAAGAATTCCCCTCCCACTGCCAGCAGGTGGCGGTGATCCAGGAAGTCTTCTTCAAAACAGTCCGTTTCAGGATTCCACTGGCCCATCAAGGTAAATTTATGTAGCCTGCCGCTGTCGTTATCACCTATCTGCGGTATTTTCCCATCCGCTTTGCTTATGTACATTATAAATTCCAACATCTTCTCCAGCCTGTCCCTATACCAGGCAGGAAATATTTTTGGTTCATTCAGGTTAAACTCCTGCCTGTTCAAGGGCTTAAGTTTTGGCCCTACCAATGGTTTAAATTTTCTATAGTTATATGCTTTAATTCTCCTGCGCCGCTCCGTATCAAAACTTTGTGCAAGTATGGTGGCACTTAAAAAGAGTTCGCTTACCAGGCGATGATAGCAGGTGGAGGCCTCAAAATCGCTTCCTTCTTCGTGAACCTGCCGTTTCATTTCCGCTATTAGTTCCTGGATGGAATAGGCTACCCACTCATCACTATGTTTAAATTCCGGGAAAAAGGCTCCTATATATAGCAGACCCACAATATCCGATAAATAATGGTTGCTGGTCAATCTTATATCATATTCCAGGTTATGAGTTATATAGTCAGCATGACTATATAATGAGCGAAAGATTTCCAGGGCCAGTTCCTCGTCCAAAACTTTATGCTGTTGCAACCAGCCAAATATTATGCAGAGATTAGCTGCTCTGATGCCTACATCCATAGTACAGGCCCAACCCGGTCCCAGTTTAGGCGGATTCTTTTCTATCCAGTCCTTGACCGTACTTATCAGATAATCCAAATAGCGTTTATCTTTGGTAATCATATAAGCGTTCATTACCGGATATAAAAACTGCAAGCGGCCCAGTTCCCAGGGGATTTTAATATCAGCACCGGGGACATTGCCATATACTATATCGGCAAAATAAGTATCCCCACTCCATTTGAAACCGCAAGTAAAATCAGAGTGCCAGTCTATCCTGCCTTCCGGAAATTGAGTAATCCGTCCCAATATCTCCATGCGCCCCTGGCAGATACTATCAGCTACATTTATAACCAGGTTATGATCGCTTATGGTCTCTTTAAGGTCTTTATTCTCTAGATAATAGGACCGGGCAAGAAGGTGTTCTGCTACTGATTTTATATCTTCAAATCCGCGAAGAGCTTTAAGCAGCTCACCATCATTAATATAAGTCCCCCTACTTACTGCCCTGGCTCTAT
>CAYRCG010000209.1:0-1835 GCA_964422685.1 uncultured Syntrophomonas sp.
TGCCGTCATCTTCGATGATAGTATAAATCAGCTCATAGGAGGTCTTATTATGTAATATATTGCAAAAATACAAGCCCCCAAGATCACCGGTTGCAGGTTCGCCAATATAGGGTTCCCCCCGGATTTGATCAATAGCGGTCCGGAATTTATCCTTTAGCGGTTGATCACCGATTTTTTTCAGAAAGCGCGTGACCGAAGGCAAAATAATTAATTTATTCACCATTCTACCTCCGTGCCGAAGATGACATCTTCGTAGCTATCACCGGATACCTGCCCCTGAGCCGTTAAACGGGCCCTATTGAGTAAGCGCTCCACTGCCGGCCTGACTTGGCGGCGGGTTTCCTTAAATCTTTCCAGCAATTCCTGCCCGGAAAGACCTTGGCTTATTAGATCGGCTAGGATCTGTTCATCAAGTTCCCCCCCGCCCTCCGGAACGGGGTGGATAACGATGGCATTATTTCGGACATAGCATTCTACCTCCCTATCAATGCCAACACTATCGCAAAACTCGATCGGTATAGTTATCTGGCGTTTCTGGGAAACCGGTATGCGTTTTTTTATCATTGGCCTTCTCCTTTAATCTTTATGGGAGCGCTAGCACCGCTCCTTGATAAATATGTATCGAACCGGTTGATATATATGTAAGAT
The DNA here is from genome assembly GCA_964422685.1 of uncultured Syntrophomonas sp. GTDB lineage: Bacteria > Bacillota > Syntrophomonadia > Syntrophomonadales > Syntrophomonadaceae > Syntrophomonas. Next base: position 649 of record CAYRCG010000209.1, read on the forward strand.
TCCATAATAACAGTAGCAAAGATAGTGTTATTGTTCAAGCGAAATATTCCAGACAATGCCAGCGCGCGGCTACTTTCCTGCGTTTCTCGTTATTCCGCCCCCCCTATTTATACGCCACTATTTATTCCTTATATACTCTATGTAAGGTAAACCCGGTTATTCTAGCTATCTGTCTTAAGGAAGCACCCTCCTGCCCCTTAAGGCATCTAAGTATTTCCGATTGAATCGCCGGTTTCATGCTATGAAGCTTCGCTGTATCTATATTGTATTTATCCAGTACGAGTTGCCTTAATTCCTTATCCGAAGCGGTCCTCTTCATGGTATCAATATCCAAGCAGCAGTCATCATTGTCTTCCTGATGGAATTCACGAAAACCTAATAAAGCCTTGTCCTTCTCGTTATCAAACATCTCTAAAACAAAGCCAGAATTCACCATTCTCCTTTTACCTATGTATTCCCCGATACTACTCCATCTATATGTTTCAATATCACTTATTAAACCGGCCTTCACCGGGTTTTGGTGGATATATCGCAATACGGTAAGAAAATAGGCATCATCCTCCACGGGCTCACTTTTAAACCTATCCTGGAATAAGTGCCCTTTCCTATTATATTGCCAATTATACCAATAGGCATAACTAACCTCAATTCGCTTCATCGTGTTACCGATTTCTTCATTTCCCTCCTTCATTAGCAAGTGAACATGATTACCCATCAAGCAATACGCAAATATCTCGAAGGCAATTTCCCGGTGGTATTCGGCGAGAAGATCAATAAATTTCTCGTTATCCTCATCCTCCACAAATATACTCTGCCGGTTTATTCCCCTTAACATTATGTGATAAGTCCCCGTCTTGCTCAGCCTCCGTCGTGCTCGCGGCATTTATCCTCCCTCCTAACCTCAAAGAACCGACCATGTTTGCCCCTGGTCGTTTCCCAATGTTGTTTTCGCTTTTCCGGCATAACCCCCCGATCCTGTCATTGCTATTAAGGGGGTTTTTAGACGCAGATTTATGCTGACCCTTCGGGCGCTGAAGGACGCTGATAATATCGCAACCACTAAATAGCGAAGACCCTGACCCTTTTCGTTTACCATGGTGCACATAGTGCGTGAAAATTCCGAGCGTAGCGAGGAATCTTTACCCACTATCTTCACAGTCCCCTTGTTTGACCGAAGATTCCTTATC
>CAYRCG010000210.1:0-1789 GCA_964422685.1 uncultured Syntrophomonas sp.
CTATCGCCACCAATAATTCCTCAACCTGGGCAATTGAAGTCGCTTGCAGCTCCCGATCATCTGCCGTCTGCACATAAGCATTTTCTTCCAGCAATAAGGTAAATGTTCCGCGTTCTGCTTGCACTACTTCCAGCGTTTCAGCAGAGTTAAGGATCATGGCTGCAGTCACCAGAGCGAGAAAAACCAAGCCCCCTATTATCCAACTTTTTCTGCCTTTCATGCCTTTTAATCCCCCTTATTTAATCCTGGTTTTTCAAAGCCTCCACCATATCCAAATGCCCCACCTTACGGATAGCTAAATGCTGCCCTATCCACACAAAGAAGAACGCCAAGGCTGCGGCGATAAAATAACTGCGGGGATATATGATCAATGGGAGATTATACAGTTCCGTGCTGGCGCTGGCCATATATGCCGTCCCGGATGCTTTGCCGGCAGGCAATCCCAAAGCGACGCCGATTAAGGCCTGCATCCAAGTTTCCTTACGCAACAGGGCTGACACTTCTCCCTGAGAATAACCCAGAATCCGCAATGAAGCCAGCTCCCGTTGACGCTCATTAAAGGTCATTACCGAACTGTTATAAATAATAGCCAATCCTAAAAGACCCGCAAATAATATTATAACAGCCAGCGCGGCAAGGGTAGTTCCCATAAGCTGCTCGAAACTTTCCCTTTCCCGGGCGGGGCTGCTAATCGAGGCCACTTGGCTCATCTCTTGCCAGCGTTTTTCCAGGGCCGGAATCTGGGCGGCATCCAGCTTCAAAAGCACCGCTGTCGCCAGCCCCTGCTCCCCCAAAAGCCGGTTGGCAGTGGCCAGCGACACATAAGAACCGCTGCCCACCATCGCCTCGTTTATGCCCATTATATTCAGGGAGGATTTTCGAGAAGGACTGGTTCCCAGGGTGGTCTCCAGCCTTACCTCATCCCCTATCTGCAAACCGAGCTTATCAGCCACTGACTTGCTCAAAAGTATACCCTCCTCGGGTATTGACCTTTCCCGCCCCGATTTATCATAAACCTTTTTTAAGCGATTAGTCGGGATCATTCCCTGCAATACCTCATTCTTGGATTCTCCCCCGGCAAGAAATCTCACCGGCAACTCCATTATAGGTTCTATGCGCTGTACCTCGTCCCAGCGGGTCCAATCCAAAACTTCCGCATATTTAATCGTATTGCTAAAACGCAGCATATAATCATAGCGGTTTACCCGCTCAAAGTTTTGGTTTAAGAGGTAATCAGTAGCGTCCAGGGAAAAAAGAGAGAAAACCAGCAAGACCACGGAACTCATGATCCCCAAGACGTTCACGGCAAACCTTCCTCGGTTGCGAAAGATAGAGCGCAGACTCATTTTCCAGCTGCTGTTTAAGCGCAACCATAGCCAAGGGCAACCCTCCAAAGGGATATGCCGCCCCGAAAGAGGTGCTTGGCTGCGCATAGCCTCAGCCGGCTTTATACGAATTACGGAGCGTGAAGCGAAAAACCCTGAAGCTATACCCACCGCAGATGTAATCATGATACTATAGAATACAACCCGGTAATCTATTTCACCAGAAATAGCGGGGAGGTTAAAATATTGCGCAAAAAGGTTATTTATAGCCGCGGTCGAAGCCACCCCCAAAATTATACCCAAAAATGCCGCTACCAATCCTACACTAAGGCCGTAAGCAGTATAATGCCACATTATACGGTAATTTTCGTAACCTAAAGCTTTCATAACCCCGATGGGCAAGCGCTGTGAACGGATCAAACGGCTAAGAATAATAAACTGAATCCCCGCCGCAATCAAGAAAA
>CAYRCG010000211.1:0-1770 GCA_964422685.1 uncultured Syntrophomonas sp.
AGTTTAAGACCCCCTTTGGCTTCGGATTTTTCTTCAGCCAATGTGAAAATAGCTTGCGGTATATGGCGGTTCGACTAAATATACCGCTCGCCATCTGCGCATGGGCAGTACCGGCAGCTTGCCCCGTGGCTCAAGGGGTACCGCGCGGACTTCCCGTCCATGGGAAGACGCACGCTCGTGACGTCCTGTCATTCCCCCCCCTTTCGCTCACCCGGCTTCGCTTGGTTATGGCTATGAAAGGGGTTTTTAGACACAGATTTACGCTGACCCTTCGGGCGCTGACGGACGCTGATAATATCTCAACCACTAAACAGCGAATGCCCTGACCCTTTTCGTTTACCGTGGTGCACATAGTGCGTGAAAATTCTAAGGAATCTTACCCCCTATGTCCCTGCCGGACTAGGGTGGGTCACCTCTGCCTTACCATTATTATCGACCTTTAACAAATAGCCACCCATGCCGGTGGGGTCCTCTGGAACTTTCTTAAGATAATCCGGCACCAGTCTTTTCCCTTCCGCTGTACCGAAATCAGCGCTCCCCAATTCCTTTCCACCTTCACTTCCCCCTATCGCCCCGGTTTGTCCCGTGTCCCAATACCATAATTCAGCTGCCTCCTTTATTATCGCCATATTGGCCTCATCGGCCTTTTCCTTGGCTGAATTCATAACACCGGTAAAACGAGGCACTGCTATTCCCATCAGAATACCTAGAATCGCCATCACTACAATCAATTCCACTAAGGTAAAACCTTTTTTGTCTGCAATATACCGCTTCGATAAACCTTGCATCCTATCCCCTCCTCCATTATCCGAATTAGACCGCCCTGATTCCGCTCCTTTTCTCCACCGTATAGCCTTCTTCAATTTGAATCTCACGCCACGACCTTTATTAAGTCGAAAACCGGCAGGATGGTAGCCATTACTATCCCGCCAACCAACAAGGCTACAGTTATAATCATTATCGGCTCTATCGTCTTTAGTAGTGTACTCAGCGTGTATAGGACTTCCTGTTCGTAATAATCAGCTATGTGAGCAAACATAGTATCTAGGCTCCCGCTCTCTTCGCCGATAGCCACCATCTCTGTGAACATGCTATCAAAAATGCCGCTCGATTCCAGTTGTTTACTGATGGAATAACCGGCCTTTATCTCCTGGCCGGCCTGTCGCACCGCCCTCACAATCACTTCGTTCTTCACTACCCCGGCACTTATATCCAACGCTTGTAAAATAGGGATTCCCGCCTGCAAAAGAATAGCCATAACCCGTGCAAAATGAGCCATCATTATGCGGGATAAGAAAGTCCCCCATAAGGGGAAACGTAATAGAGCCTTATCCCTAAAATATTTCCCCTGCTCGGTTTTCTTCCATATTCTAAGTATCAGCACAAAGGCCATTACACTCAGGAGCAATGCTAACCAGTATTTGCCTAAAAATAGCCCGAAGCCTAATAGCAATTGTGTCGGTAAGGGTATTTCTGCACCGGCGGATTCGAAAACATGAACAAAAGCCGGCATAATAAAGGCAACGATGAAAGACATGACCAATATTGCCGCTAAAGCTACGATTAGTGGATATATAGATGCGTTCCTTATTTTAGCCTTGATATATTGTTCCCTTTCCAGATGCAAGACCAGGTTTTTTAGTACCGCTTCGAGGGTCCCCCCCATCTCCCCGGCTTTAACCATATTTACATAGACGCCCGGAAATATCTGAGGATGTTGGGAAAAGGCTTTCCCTAGCGAAGATCCCTGCTCAATATCATCATGAATTT
>CAYRCG010000212.1:0-1760 GCA_964422685.1 uncultured Syntrophomonas sp.
TTTCGTTTACCGTGGTGCACGTAGTGCGTGAAAATTCCGAGCTTGCGAGGAATCTTCCCCATTGCTATATAATAACTTGTGACCTCCGGGTACCAGTGGTCAAAAGTGTCACAGCGAATGTCCCCCTGACACATTAGCTTTGAATGTGACCGGAACCGTTCCCGCGGTCTTCCTTCGCAGTTTAGTTGAGGAGGAGTTTTTATGCCCAGATATATAGTAGCAATAACCGGTGCCAGTGGCGTAGTGTATGCTCTACGCCTATTGGAGGAATTGCTAAAAAACAACGATAACGAGATTCACCTGATTAGCAGCGATGCCGCCCGCCTGGTCATGGAGCATGAAATGAGCTGGGACAGCCAGGAATCCCTGGAAGCCGCCTTACAAAGCCACCAGATTCCGACGGAGAGAATACACTTTCACAAGAATTCAGATATTGCCGCGGCCCCGGCCAGCGGTTCCTTTATCTGCGACAGCATGATAGTAATACCTTGTACTATGGCCAGTATTTCCTCCATCGCCCTGGGGAGCTCCCGCAGTCTCCTGGAAAGGGCCGCTGACGTAATGCTGAAGGAAAAGCGACCGCTATTACTAGTGCCCCGGGAGACCCCCTTGAATTCCATACATCTAAGGAACATGCTAACCCTGTCCGAAATGGGGGTGGCTATCATCCCGGCAATGCCGGCCTTTTATCATCAACCGCAAAACATAGACGATTTGGTTTCATTTGTGGTGGGGAAGGTATTAGATTTCATGCAAATACCCCACGATTTGTTCCGACGCTATGGTGGACGATAAAAAACAGCGAAATAGCTTGGAAACTTCAATCCGACATTATATAATAAAAAACGATTGACTAAGAGATTAATAAGTAATAACTCATAATTATCATTGTCGTTCGGGCGGAGAGTCCGAGTGGAGCATCGTGCATTCATCCCATCCCATAAAGAGGAACGAAATGGCAGATTTCAATTTTTTTAACCCCATAGCCACAGAGATGGAACAGCTAGAGCAGGGACTAAGCAGGAACTTAGATAGCCGTATCGAATTGCTTAATGAATCAGCCGTACACCTGATTAAGGCTGGGGGCAAACGGCTTAGACCAGCTTTCGCCTTGCTATCTGCTCGTTTATACCTGGATGATCTGACGGAGGTATTGCCCCTAGCCATAGCGTTGGAGCTGGTACACATGGCAAGCCTGGTTCATGATGATGTCATCGATAATTCCCTGACCCGCAGGGGAACCGAAACCGTGAAAAGCGCTTGGGGAAACCGGGTTTCCATCTATGCCGGTGATTTTATCTTTGCCCGGTCCTTGTCCTTAATCGCCGGTTACGAGCGCAGCGATGTAATTGATGTTTTAGCCGAAGCCAGCATGAAAATATGCGAAGGCGAGATAACGCAGATGTTAAGCTGCTATAACGTCGAGCTTGGGCTCAAAAACTACCTGCGCCGGATTGAGAGAAAGACTGCTTTATTGATCTCGGTAAGCTGCCGACTGGGGGCTATGATAGCTAACGCCCCAGAACGGGAAGCCAAAGCTTTGCGGGATTATGGCTATTACCTGGGAATGGCTTTTCAGGTTACGGACGATATCCTGGACATTATTGCTGATGAACAGGTTTTGGGCAAGCCTACGGGGAGTGATATAAAGCAGGGGGTTATTACCCTGCCGGCCCTTTATGCCCTAAGGCATAGCCCCCAGCGAGAGGAATTGTCTCGCCTCCTAGCATCACCTGAAGCCTGCCGGGCTGAAACCGAAA
>CAYRCG010000213.1:0-1715 GCA_964422685.1 uncultured Syntrophomonas sp.
AATCGCTCGCTGGTATATTCCTATCGCGCCGCCCCGCGTCACTCCGAGCCTGGCGCGGAATCTTAAGCCATCATACCCGTTATTTTCTTCCCTATCCCGCTGAATTATATATATAATTAGCTTGCCAGAATTAAAAGTGGGCTATAAAATAGAGACAGCAGATGATAATGATTATCATTACAAGTGAGGTGGAAGTATGTTTGGTAAAAACATCGGCCAAAAGCTACGGAATAACGAAATCCGCCTAACTGACCAAAGGGTAGCTATCCTTGAAGTTATGGCCGGCAATCGGGGCAAGCATCTCAGCGCAGAAGAGGTACTGGTGCAGGCCCGGGAAAAGCATCCTAATATTGGTATTGCTACCGTATATCGCGCCTTAGATAAGTTCGCTGCTGTTGATATACTATACAAGACTATCTTCAATGACGATAAATATCGTTATGAGATTAAGGATGGAGATGATGAACATCACCATCATCATGTAATATGTTTAACCTGTGGCAAAATCGTGGAATTAGAGGATGACCTTTTATGCTCACTGGAAAAACAATTAGAAACCGAAGGTTTCGAAGTTGTAGACCATGAATTAAAGTTTTTTGTTTACTGCCCGGCTTGCCGGAAGGGGAAAAGCGTACAAAGGAATAAAAGCCCCCTAAACAAATGTTAGCATTATGCTAGAAAGGTCCTATCGCGACAGGACAAGCATTTTCCCGAAAAGTCCCTGCCATTTGAGGCGAAAAACGGTTATTTACAGTTGGCTAACAGCTAAGCAGATGTAAATAAATGGATAAACAATACTTAACCTGCCTAGGCAATAATTAATTAAGTCATAAAATTACTTTCTAATATAGCAGGGGAGACGATTCATATGGCAGTAATAATAATTGGCAATCCCAATGTAGGTAAAAGCGCCGTACTTAACCGTTTAAGCGGGAGCAGTTTAATGGTATCCAATTATCCAGGGACATCCACGGAGATAATCTCCCACCCCATTAAAATAGGGAAAAAGGATATAACTATTTTTGACACCCCGGGGATTTACTCCATATTCTCCGAAGGTGAAGAACAGAGAGCCATACGTGATTTATTTGAGCGGGAAGAGGTTGACCTCATAATCGATATCATCGATGCCAGCAACCTAGAAAGAAACCTGGTACTAAGCTACGAGTTGATGGAACTAGGTTTCCCTGTTTTGTTGTTATTAAATCAGATTGATAGGGCTCGGGCATTGGGGATTAGGATAAATGAAAAACTTTTAAGTGAGCAATTTAAAAGCCCGGTGATAACCTTTTCCGCCACCACCGGAGAAGGCTTGCAGGAAGTATGGAATGCTATCACTAGCCTATCCCTGGAAAACAAAAACAAAACCGGTGAGGAGGAAAGCCCGGAAAACATGCAAAACCTTAGCTTGGGGGAAGGACCGGCCCGGGAAATACCTATCAACAGGATTAGGGGCGGACAGTGCAGCGGGCATTGCGGGCTATGTTCTATTCCGGCCAGCACTTGCATGGACTACGCCGATTGGGGACGGGTGGAAAAGGCCCGAACAACAGCAGATATGGTCAGCAGCAACCTAGGGGAGAGGCAAAGGATAGTGCTGGAAAAAACCCAAGCCTTTTTTGACAGCTCTTTTTGGGGCACTCCTGCGTTATTATTACTGGCATACCTAGGCTTTGTATTATTGTTAAAATTTATAAATATAAGCGAAGGCCCTA
>CAYRCG010000214.1:0-1707 GCA_964422685.1 uncultured Syntrophomonas sp.
CCATCATCCCTGGTGCCGGTGAGCAGCTGATACAGTTCGTCCTATTTTTCCGATATCGTTGCTTCATCCCCAAACCCCTGTTCTAAGTAATACAGGGTCATATAGGCCGCAATTAAAATTAATTCCGGCCTCCCCTACGCTTCACATCTTCGCGGATTTCCTCCAAGCAAGCCTCGTCAACTATTCCCGCCTCACGGAAACTTGACACAGCCGCTCCCATTGCCATAAAATTCAGCTCCGTGCCCTTACTATCGGCAAGATAATCCAGCGCTCGGTCAGGCGCAATTCCGAGCCGCCCGGCAGTCTGAACTGCATCGATGTTGGCACCAAGGAAGATAAATTCCCAGCCATATTTTGTTTTTTGCCGCTCAATCTGGCTTTTAACCTTCTCGGCAGAGTATTCTTTGCTGGAATTCTCCTCGCCATCGGTGATAATCACAAACATCACTTTTTCGGCACGGTAATCATCGGCGGTATGCTTCTGAACTTGGCCGATTTTGTTAATCGTCACGCCAATGGCATCAAGAAGTGCAGTCGAGCCGCCGACAGCATATTCCTTCTCCGTAATAACACCGACTGCCTTAATGTCGATACGGTCATGGAGCAGTTCATAGTTGTTATCAAACAAGACCGTTGTGATACGGCATTCGCCCTCTGTTCCCTTTTGCTTAGCGAGCATCGAATTGAAGCCACCGATAGTGTCTGTTTCCAACCCGCTCATCGAGCCGCTTTTGTCGAGTATGAAAACCAGCTCTGTTAATCCTTTTTTCATTTTCTTCGCCTCCTAAGATTTAATGTAACCTTAGAATACTACTCAGCAAGGAGCGAAAGGTCGCTGCAGAAGCGACAAATTTTCACTTAAGGCAAATTCGGGACTATTACCGGGCGCCCGTAAATGGCTACCCCCCATTGTTCACGAAGCTCTGTCCCATGCAAGCGAAGCCTCTCAATAGCTTATGGTATTGCCCATCCGGGAATAGCTGGATATAATGACTATAACTGTGGGGAGCCGAGTTGGCATTGTGAGCATGGGGGCGTAACCCCTCTTAATGGATTTTAAAGCCGGAATGTCGACGATTGTTGGCCGTAAAAGAATAAGGGGGAGCAATAATTGTTACCAGAGAATAATTCAGCAGATATCGGTTTTGAAAAACAGCTATGGGAATCGGCAAATATCCTGCGGGGTAATATAGATGCCTCTGACTATAAGCATGTGGTCTTAGGGCTTATTTTCTTAAAATACATATCCGACAGATTTGCAGCGCGACATGAAGAATTGCTGGCAGAAGGCGAAGGTTTCGAGGAAGATGTGGATGAATACCTCAGAAAAGGCATATTCTTTGTCCCCTCTAGGGCTCGCTGGTCGACGGTAGCGGCTAAGGCCCATGATCCTTCTATCGGTAAGGTAATCGATGAAGCTATGCAGGCCATTGAAACGGACAACCAGCGCCTCAAAGGAATCCTGCCTAAGAGCTTTGCCCGTCCGGAGTTGGACAAAAGGCGCCTGGGTGAAGTGGTGGATCTCTTTACCAATATAACAATGATCGAACACGGCGACAGCAAGGATGTTTTGGGCAGAGCCTACGAATACTGTCTAGCCAGATTTGCCGAGCAGGAAGGCAAATTGGCGGGGGAATTCTATACCCCGGCTTGTGTGGTCAGGACCTTGGTTGAGGTATTAGAACCATATAACGGCCGGGTCTATGA
>CAYRCG010000215.1:0-1588 GCA_964422685.1 uncultured Syntrophomonas sp.
CGCGGCTGGTCCATGGCAGGCTGAACCGGGGGATAAGAACTGGGAAAATCGGCGGACTCCACCGGCAGCAGGGAGTGAAGCCGCCGGAAAAGCCGTGATTTGGAGTCCAGTGGTTCAAAAAGATTGCTGAAGTTCCCAATCGTCTCGGCACTTCCTAAAAATAAAAATCCTCCGGGGTTCAGACAGTAGTGAAAAAGCGGTATGATCCTCTTTTGTATTTCCGGTGTCAGATAAATCAGCAGGTTCCGGCAGAGCAAGATATCGATCTTGGTAAAGGGTGGATCCTTAATCATATTTTGCTGGGCAAAGATGATCGTATCCCGAATGGGCTTGGTCACCTGATAGCCATGTCCCACTTTAATGAAATATCGTTCCAGGCGTTCCGGTGACATCTGTTCAGTGACACCTTCCGCCGGGAAGACCCCCTCCCGGGCTTTATCAATCGCATCCCGGTCCAGATCGGTGGCAAAAATCTGCACGGCAAAGTCTTCGGCTGGCTTCAACCGGTCCAGCACCTCTTTGAAAACAATTGCTAAAGAATAGGCTTCTTCGCCGGTAGCACAGCCGGATACCCAGGCGCGAAGCGGTTGATTAGGCGCCCGTTCGGCCAGAAGTGCGGGGATCACCTTATTCTTTAATAGTTCCCATTCAGCCGGTTCGCGAAAAAAGCTGGTCACCCCAATTAAAATTTCTTTAAATAGCAAATCCAGGTCCTGGGGGTTTTTCTGCAGAAAAAGGACATAATCAGCGATTTTATCCAGCTGGTGGATACCCATGCGCCGCTCTATCCGGCGGTTTATCGTGTTCGCTTTATAAGACGAAAAATCATGGCCGGTCTGCGAACGCAACATACCCATAATAGTGTTAAAGGAATCCGGGTCTTTGTCCGCCTGGTCCCGGTCAACACTTTTGAGCAATAGCTTATGCCCAAGGAAAGAAATAATTTCTGAAGGTAAGGTTGCCGCCGATGCGACAACATCTGCCAGGCCCGCTTCAATCGCGCTGCGAGGCATGCTGTCAAATTTGGCGGAAGATGGGTCCTGGATGAAGACAGCCCCGCCTTTTTCCTTGATTGCTTTAAGTCCTAAAGTGCCGTCAGTGCCTGTGCCGGAAAGGATAACGCCTATACTATTCTCCTGCCGATCCTCCGCCAGGGACAGGAAAAAAAAGTCGATAGGCATCGGGGCGTGCGGCGCAGGATAATCGTGGAGGGTCAGAATCCTGTGCACAATAGACATCAGCTTGCCCGGGGGGATTATATAGACGCAGTCCGGCTGAACGGGGGTGGTCTCTTTTACCTGAACTACTTTCCTCGTCGTTGCACGCTGGAGCAAATCCGCCAAAAAACCATTTTGCGCCGGATCCAGATGCTGAATGATTACAAAGGCCAAACCGCTATTTTCAGGCACGTTGCTCAAAAAAGCGATCTGGGCCTCCGATCCTCCCGCCGATGCACCTATGGCTATGATGGGAAAGCTTGTTTTTGCTGCTTCCGAACTAAAGTGCTTATTCCCTTCCATCCCAACCCCCCATTTCCCGTTGATAGATACCTGTTCTTAATTATAGCAATTTATCGCAAACAAAGAAT
>CAYRCG010000216.1:0-1579 GCA_964422685.1 uncultured Syntrophomonas sp.
GTCGCTTCGCTCCTCGCAATGACGGGGTGGTCGCTTCGCTCCTCGTAATTTTCACGCACTGCGTGTATCACGGTAAACGAAAGGGGTCAGGGCCATCCGCTGTTTGATGGTTGAGATATTATCAGCGTCCATCAGCGTCCGAAGGGTCAGCGAAAATCTGCGTATAAAAACCCCTTTCATAGCAATGACGTTAAGCCCGGTCACTCCCGGCCCTAGGTCATTCCGGGCGTGGGGAGGAATCTTACCCCCGCAGAGCTATTACCGGTGTAAAAACTCGTTCGGGATGATAACGATAACTGTAAATACGATGATAAATGTTAATTGACAATTATTAAATAAAACAGAAGGAGGATTTTATACTATGGGAGTTCCCCAAAGAAGGCAATCACATGCGCGCAAGAACAAGCGCCGCTCCGAGTGGAAGAAAATCGACAAACCGGGACTGGTAGAATGCCCACAGTGTCACGAACTGAAATTACCCCATCGTGCCTGCTTGAATTGCGGGTATTACAAAAGCAATAAGGTGATGTAGTTTACCTCATTTTTTTGCTGCTTTAAGGAGGAAACTTGCAGAGAGTAAGGTATTTGTCTTTTTAGACCGGTAGCTTGCTTTTTGTTTGTTAACCCACCTCACTCTTCTTATTAAGGGAGGCTTTTTATGCGGATAGCGGTAGATGCCATGGGGGGAGATCATGCCCCGGCAGAAATAGTTGCGGGAGCACTAAAGTGGCTAGGGGAATCGGTAGAACGACAGGCTTTCTTGGTAGGTGCGGAAGATAGGCTGATGAAGGAATTAGAACCTTATAATTTCGATTCCTCCCAAATTACAGTAGTTAATGCCAGCGAAGTAATAGGAATGCAGGAGACACCGGCTACAGCCATCCGGAGGAAAAAGGATGCTTCTATAGTGGTGGCTAACCGGATGCTCAAGGAGGAAAAAGTAGATGCACTCCTTTCCTGCGGCAGTACGGGAGCCCAGATGGCTGCCGCCATATTTATTTTGGGCCGGATGGAGGGAATCGATAGACCGCCTATAGTGGCATCTATACCGAACATGAAGGGGGCTTATACCCTACTGATTGACGTCGGGGCTAATGTCGATTGCAAAGCGCGGCAGATTCTGCAGTTTGCCCTCCTGGGAAAGACTTATGCCTCGATAATTTATGGGGTAGATCAGCCGCGAGTGGCCTTGTTAAACAATGGGGAGGAAGAGGGTAAGGGCAATAGCGTGGCTATGGAGGCCCATGCTTTGTTACGGCAGCAACCGGGGATAAATTTTATTGGAAATATAGAGGGCCGGGATATATTTACCGGCAAAGGCGATGTTATCGTTTGCGACGGTTTTATAGGGAATATCCTTCTCAAGACCATGGAGGGCATGGCCCTTTTTGTGGCTCAGGGCATACTTAGCGAGGGCGGTCAACTCCCGGGTTTTTTCCAACGTTTGGACTACACTCAAACGGGTGGGGCCCCTTTGTTGGGGGTTAACGGACTGAGCATCGTATGTCACGGCAGTTCCAAAAAAGAAGCGGTATATAATGGTTTGAGGATAGCCGAAGACTGTTATAATAAGAATATA
>CAYRCG010000217.1:0-1572 GCA_964422685.1 uncultured Syntrophomonas sp.
GCAGTCTTTTCGCTTTTGTCCGGGCAATACCCACAAAAAGCGTTTGTATTCATGGGGTGCTTACAGCCCCCCCGGCCGCGATATAATCAGTTCGGGAATTACGGCCCTTGTTATTATACCAAACCTAGTTTAAAGTAACAAAAGTCACTTTTAAGCCCAATTTCATGGTATTACAGTATATGGAAGAAGACTTATGCCGGAATCATTTATTCCGAACGCGGCATTATCATCCGGGCGCGGCGGCGCCGGAGCATGTCATCTTCCGAAAGAAAGAGGAAAACAGCCCTTCCCGCTTTACCTGGATCGAAGACAAGTGCGGCATAATATAAATAATGAGCCAATGCCCGTATTTGCGGTTTTTAGGTATAATTCTTAAATTATAGCAAATGATAAAAGCTAGAACGCAGGCTAAGCTACTCATTATTTCAATTAGGGGCGGTTTATCAAGATGGGAACAGCAGTAGGCAAGAATGTCCGGCGTAAAGATGCTTGGGACAAAGCAAGCGGCAGGGCAAAATATAGCGATGATTATTCCTCCGCGGACTTGCTTGAAGCAAGATTGCTTACCAGCACCTATGCACACGCCCGCATAGCTAAAATCGATACTTCCGCTGCCTTAGCCCTGGAGGGAGTTAAATCTGTACTTACAGGTGCCGATTGCCCGGAGTTGTTCGGCCCCTTGCTGCAGGATCGCCCGGCTCTGGCTCAAGCTGTTGTGCGCTATGCGGGAGAGCCGGTAACATTAGTAGTCGCGGCTGATAAAGCAGTAGCAGAAAAGGCTTTAAGGCTTATAAAGGTGGAATATGAGGCGAAACCGGTGGTCCTTACCCCCTCAGAATCTTTGGCCGATGGTGCGGTGCTTTTACACGAGCAAGCAGAAGGATACAAAAGATTGTTAAGTGATATCTATCCGGAAAACGGAAGCAATATCGCCAGTCACTACCGTATGCGCAAAGGGAACACGGAGGAAGCCTTTAAAAGCTGTGCTTTTATAGCCCGGCAGCGCTTTTTTCTGCCGCCCTCCGGACATTTGTCGATGGAATTAAGAACAGCGCGCGCGGAAATTTCCCTTGAAGGGGATGTGCTGATTCACACCGCCTCCCAAGCCCCCTATTCCGTACGCAAGCAAATTGCCGAGGCATTTGTAATACCCTCAGGTAAGATCCAAGTAAAAGTAGCGTTGGTAGGCGGGGCTTACGGGGGTAAAGCCCCTGTTATGCTGGAAATACTCGCCTATCTGGCGTCGCGCAGCGTAGGCGGGAAAGCGGTGAGGCTAAGCATTACACGGGAGCAGGACATGGCCACTCCCCCCTGCCGCATCGGTTTGGAAGCGGATATCAAACTCGGAGCTAACCGGGAGGGGATCATCCAGGCCGCCGAGCTTAACTACTGGCTGGATTGCGGCGCCTATAGCGATATTGCCCCCAATATGACCAAGGCAATCGCGGTGGATTGCACCGGACCTTATCATATAGAGAATCTTGCCTGTGATGCTTCCTGCGTATATACCAACCATACTTATGCCACATCCTACCGAAGCTTCGCCCATGAATCCTATACCTTCTGCATAGA
>CAYRCG010000218.1:0-1553 GCA_964422685.1 uncultured Syntrophomonas sp.
GCCCTAGCCGCAGCACGATGGGTAGGCAAAGGAGATAAAGAAGCTGCGGATGAAGCAGCGGTGACCGCCATGAGAGTCATGTTCGATACTGTTTCGGTGGATGGTATAGTAGTTATCGGGGAAGGGGAAATGGATGAAGCTCCTATGCTTTATATCGGGGAAAGGGTAGGCGCAGGTGTTCCCCCCTCGGTAGATATTGCTGTTGATCCCCTGGAAGGAACTAATATCGTGTCCAAAGGGCTAACCGGAGCCATTGCTGTGCTGGCTGTCGGACCTCGGGGAACCCTTCTTCACGCGCCTGATATGTATATGGATAAAATCGCGGTGGGGCCGGAGTGCAAAGGTCGGGTGCATTTGGATGCAACCGTAAAAGAAAATCTGTGGGAAGTTGCCCGAAGTCTGGACAAATTAATAAGTGAGGTTACCGTAGTAGTCCTGGAGCGTGAACGGCACCGGCAATTAATAGAAGAAGTAAGGCGGGTAGGGGCCCGCATTAAGTTAATTACCGATGGGGATGTATCCCCTGCGGTGGCAGCGGCTTATCCCGATTCCGGGGTAGACATAGTATTGGGTATCGGGGGCGCCCCTGAAGGAGTTATTACCGCAGCAGCCCTGAAATGTCTGGGAGGTGATTTTCAAGCCCGCCTTTATCCGGAAGACGCAGGGGAAGTAGCCCGCTGTCATCAGATGGGTATAAAGGATATTAACAAGATTTTTGCCATGGATGAAATGGTGCGGTCAGAAGATGTGATATTTGCCGCAACGGGTATAACCGATTCATTCTTGTTAAAAGGGGTCCGCTATTTTAAGCGGCGGGCGGTTACGCAGACCCTGGTGATGAGGAGCCAGTCCGGCACGATCAGACATATAGAAGCTAACCATCACCTGGACAAAAAACCATTGTTTAAGGATCAACGAATACAGCTAAAAATGGATTAAACGGTAAAATTCCCTGCTGCGCCCGGAATAACATGGGGCTGAGCCCGAAATATGACAATATATTAACCCCTATGACCGAGGCCATAAACAATGATGAGAATGCATCTTGGGCTAGGAATAACCGGGCGTTGTGTCATCACGGGGGGCGCAGCGGCGTGGCAATCTTCCCCTGGGGTTGATATGCTTTGCTGGGGGTAAGATTCTTCGCAAGCTCGGAATTTTCACCCTACATGCACCACGGTAAACGAAAAGGGTCAGGGCATCTGTTGTTCAGTGTTGAGATATTATCAGCGCCCGAAGGGTCAGCGTAAATCTGCGGCTAAAAACCCCTTCATAGCAATGACATGGGGCTGGGCTATTAACCCCCATGCTCAGGAACCGCAAAAAAGGGTGAAAAGGGACCCCCATGCAAAGCGGGTTCAGCGCAAATAGCGATGAAAATAGCGAGGTAATAATATTGGTTTTTTGATATTTTAGGATTATTATAGAGAGTTAATCACCCTTCGGGTACAACTGATGCCCCCTATAGTCGCGATTAAGAAAGCTGCGAGCGGTATATTAATCCGGCTTAATACTATTATTCGGTGTTGTTTTAATATTAACCGTTTAAAACA
>CAYRCG010000219.1:0-1548 GCA_964422685.1 uncultured Syntrophomonas sp.
TTGGTAAAATAGTATGGTTATATTTCTATTGTACCTTACCCTATAAAGACATAATAGGGTTTTTAACCGCCCCTTCGGGGTGCGAAATGAGCGGCATATTTGTATATGGTGGGAGTTTTTGGATATCGCTTTTACTTGATGCTACGGATAAAAAACGATAAAATCTACTACTAGAAGGCTCTTTGGCAGACGCCTGAAGGCAGAAGGCGAAAACTAACTTTCCTATAAAAACCAATGCTGGGGGTCCTAAAAAGGTAGTAATTAAAGGCCTTCTCCGCTTAGGGTGGGGGCGGAGCAGATGCAAATTAACACGTAATTATTAATCTTAAAAAGTAATCAGAATTTTACCGGTGACTAATAAACCCCATAGACGTGAGGTTAGTATTTAACTTTGGAGGGAGAGGTTCGATGCCGGGGATTAGGATATATGCCGATAACGCCTGCGACCTAGATAGGGAATATCTCCAGGAACTAGGAGTTAAGCTATTTTATATGCCGGTAAGCATTAAGGAACGGACCTATCGGGATAGGCTAACCATCAGCCCGCCTGATTTCTATAAATTGATTGCGGAGCCGGGGGTATTGCCTACTACCGCGCAGATTACCCCGCAGGAATTCCGGGAGGAATTTGATAAAGTATTGCGGGAAAGTGATGATCGAATTATTTATATCGCCTTTTCTTCTGCCTTGAGCGGAACATACCAATCCGCTTGCGTAGCCAGGGATATGCTGGATTCCCGCCGCATAACGGTGATAGATTCCCAAAGTGCCTCAGTAGGTTATGCCCTTACGGTCATAAGGGCGGCCCAAGCGGTTGCGGCGGGAGATAGTTGGGGACAAGTGCTGGCGGCTATCGAAGATAACATCAACCGGATAGAACATATATTCATGGTGGGTAATTTCGACATGTTAAAAAGGGGGGGCAGGGTCAGCGGAACTGCAGCGACTTTAGGAAATTTGCTAAACATAAAAATGTTGGCTAATTTCGTAGATGGTAGAATAGTCCCCTTGGAAAAAGTTCATGGTCTGAAAAGGGCTAAAAAAAGGATAATAGAAATAATGGCGGAGCGGGGCAATGACCTTAAGGAGCAACTGATAGGCATTAGCTATTCTAATGATTATCAAGGGGCGTTGGAGTTAAAGGAACTAATAGAAGAGAGATTTGGTTGTCATAGATTCATAATATCCGAGATTGGAGCCGCAATAGGTGCGCATGTAGGAGCAGGCACCTACTCCGTTTTTTTCTTGCGTTAGATATGAAAAGGTGAGGGGTGAGGGGCGGCTTAATAGAATATACTGCTCGCCGCCTGCGCATGGGCAACACCGGCAGCTTGCCTCGTGGCTCAAGGGGTACCGCGCGGACTTCCCGTCCATGGGAAGACGCGCGCTCGTGACGTCCTGTCACTCGCCCCCTTTCGCCTACTCGGCTTCGCTGGGTGTTGCAGCCATGCTTCGCCAATCGCTCGCTGGTATATTCCTATCGCGCCGCCCCACGTCACTCCGAGCCTTGCGGGGAATCTTACCCCCGCAAAGCATATTACCCTAGGG